>NZTO01000054.1 GCA_002703375.1 Fidelibacterota bacterium
TACTAAAAAAACAGACGCTAAAAAAATAAACGCTAAAAAAACAGCTACTAAAAAAACAGCTACTAAAAAAACAGACGCTAAAAAAATAAACGCTAAAAAAACAGCTACTAAAAAAACAGACGCTAAAAAAACAAACGCTTTAAAAAAGAAAAAAACTAAACTAGATAAGAAAATTCAAAAAATAGGAAGCGATGCAAATAGATCTCTTAGTCGATACCTAAAAGAAATTGGCAAATATGACCCACTTGAACCAAATCGTGAAGTTGAGTTAGCAATCAGAGTAAAAAACGGTGATCGAAAAGCTCTCAAAGAATTAACTGAAGCTAATTTAAGATTTGTTGTTAGTGTTGCAAAAGATTATCAAGGTCAAGGTTTACCACTTACTGATTTGATAAACGAAGGTAACTTAGGACTCATTAAAGCTGCTGAAAGGTTTGATGAAACTAGAGGTTTCAAATTTATTTCCTATGCTGTATGGTGGATTAGGCAATCTGTTTTACAGGCCTTAGCCGAACATTCAAGAATAGTAAGACTTCCTCTCAATCGTGTAGGAACTATAAGTAAAATTAATAAAGCTGCACAAAGACTAGAACAAGAATTTGAGAGATCACCAAGAGAAGACGAACTTGCTAAGCAGTTAGATATGAATTCTAATGAAGTAACCGATGCTGTCAGAATATCTAGACGTCATCATTCTTTAGATACTCCCTTCACTGATGACGATAACAATTCTCTACTTGATGTTATCCCTGATAATAATCAAATAGAACCAGATAAAGATTTAATGATGGAATCCTTAAAACAAGAAATAAAATCATCATTAAAAACATTAAAACAACGAGAAAGAGATGTTATTATCATGTATTTTGGTATTGACAGAGAATACGCCTTGACATTAAATGAAATAGGTGAAGAATTTGATTTAACCAGAGAACGAGTAAGACAAATCAAAGAAAAAGCTATTAGAAGACTAAGACATAGATCTCGAAGTAAAAAATTAAGAATGTATTTAGGATAGAAAGGAGAAACTGGAATATGGTTTCAGTAAAAGTTGGTGAAAATGAACCTTTTGAAAGAGCTCTTAGAAGGTTCAAGAAAAAATATGAAAAAGCAGGTATTTTGAAAGATGTTAAATCTAGAACTTATTATTTAAAACCGAGTGACGCCAAGAGATTGGCAGCAAAATCAAAACCCAAACGTAGATTTTAAATGAAATCTAAAATCCAGATTATTTAATCTGGATTTTTTTTAATAAATTGAATTTGATAAGAAAAATATCAGGAATTCGGGGCTTAGTAGATAAAACACTAAATGATAAAGTTGTTTTTGATCATGCTCTAGCATTTTCTCAATTAAAAGTTAAAGGTCCCATCTTAGTTGCAAGAGATACAAGATCTCATGGCAAACATTTTTCTGACATAGCTTGTAAAGCTATATCATCGGCTGGCCTAGAAGTACATAACTATGGAATCATTCCTACACCTACAGCGCAATTTTTAGTTTCAAAAAACAACTTTTCTGGAGCTATTGTTATTACTGCAAGTCATAATCCAATTGAATGGAATGGGATGAAATTTATTAATTCAGATGGATGTTTTTTAAATGAAAAACAAAATACAAAATTATTTTCTAAAGCTGATAACTTACAAAATTTATCCAAAATTCAATCAGGCAAGATTTCACATATTAAAGATGGTTTTAAAGATCACATAAATCATACTGTAAATTTATCATTCATCGATCAAAATAGAATAAAACTTAAAGCATTTAAAGTTGTTGTTGATGCAGTAAATGGAGCAGCTTCTTATGCAGTACCCCATCTACTGCACTTATTAAAATGTGAAGTGATTCCATTATTTTGTAATCCTGATGGAAAGTTTCCTCATGATCCTGAACCAAAAAATGAAAATCTTGGCTTACTATCTAAAAGTGTAATAAAAAATAATGCAGATTTAGGCATTGCTATTGATCCGGATGGTGATAGATTAGCAATTGTGGATGAAAATGGTGAGCCCTTAGGAGAAGAAAATACACTTGTTATTGCCACTGATAATTTTTTATCGAACGGTTTTAAAACTACTGTAGTAACAAATTTGTCATCATCAATGGCACTGGATAATTTGGCTTATAAATACAGTAACCCAATAAAAAGATCTATGGTTGGTGAAATTAATGTCGTTGAAATGATGAAAGAACACAATTCATCTTTTGGTGGTGAAGGTAATGGAGGCGTAATACTTAAAGAGTCTCACCTTGGAAGAGATGCTATTGTTGGTATTGTTATGATGCTTGATTGGCTATCTAAAAAAAATACAAATTTAAGTTTAGCAAAAAAAGATCTCCCTAACTATTCAATAATTAAAGATAAAATTAACTTAGATCAAATTAATCCAGATGATGCACTACAATTTTTAAAAAAACAATTTGAAAATGAAAAAATAGATTTAACAGATGGATTAAAAATTATATGGGATAATAGTTGGGTTCATATAAGAAAATCTAATACCGAACCAATACTTAGAATTTACTCAGAAGCTAAAAGTGAGTCAGAGGCGAAAAATATAATTGATCAAATTAAATCTAACATAAAAGTATTTTAAAATTTAAGTTTGAATAAAGAAAATACTAATACCACTATTTTAAATCTAAAAAAAGGAAAAGACTTTGAAATTTTTGTTGAATCTTTAGCATTCGGAGGCATGGGTTTATCTAAAATAAATGATAAAATTGTTTTTATTAAAAACGCAATACCAGGTCAAACTGTAACTGCTAGAATAACAAAAAAAAGAAAATCATACTTTGAAGCAAGAAAATTAAATATTATTAATGAATCACCTGATTTTAGTAATCCTCCTTGTTCACATTTTAATGATTGTGGTGGATGCACCCTTCAAAATCTTGATTATAAAAAACAACTTTTTTATAAACGAAAACAAGTTTTTGAACTTTATAATAAAATGGGAAAATTTGTTAACATTAAAGTAGAGCCAATATTAGAATGTGGTGAACAATATTACTACAGAAATAAAATGGAATTTTCATTTTCAAATAAAAGATGGATACTTAAAGAAAACGACTTAGGCGAAAATAAAAATTTTGCTTTAGGTTTACACGTTCCAGGAAGATATGATAAAATATTAAATATAAATAATTGCCACCTGCAGCATAAAACAGCTAACGCAATTCTAAACTTTGTTAAAGATGAATGTATAGAACAAAATATTGAGCCATATGATATAAAGAAACATACAGGTTTTATTAGGCATTTAATGTTAAGAGTTGGCATAAAAACAAATCAAATTATGGTAAATCTTGTAACTGCTTATGAAAACAAAAAAATTTTATTACCCTTAGCAAGTAAATTAGTAAAAAAGTTTCCTGAAATTACAAGTATTGTAAATAATATTAATTCAAAAAAAGCTGACATTGCATTTGGTGAAAAAGAAATTAAACTTGCAAAAAATAATTACATAATTGATATGATTGGAAAATTTGAATTTGAAATATCTGCAAATTCTTTTTTTCAAACAAATACTTTACAAGCAGAAAAATTATATGAAGTTATAAAAGAACAATGTAATTTTATTGGAAATGAAATTGTATATGATCTCTATTCTGGCATAGGAACTATTTCCATTTTTTTATCTCGTTTCGTGAAAAAGATATATGCAATTGAACTAATAAAAACTGCTGTTGTTGATGCAAAAAAAAATGCATTGAGAAATAATATTAAAAATATTCATTTCTTTTGTGGTGATTTAAAAGACATTCTAAAAAATGACAAGTTAATAAGTTTACCTAAACCCGATACCATAATAGTTGATCCTCCAAGAGCAGGAATGCATAAAAATACAATAAAAGATATTGTTAAATTAAAACCTAAAACAATAATTTATTGCTCTTGTAATCCGGCTACACAAGTAAGAGATATAATGGAACTTTGTAATAATAATTATAAAATTATTAAAATAAGACCAGTTGACATGTTCCCAAACACACCACACATTGAATGTGTAACAAAAATGGAGTACAAAAATTAATTTTGCAATTGAAATAAAAAACTTAAAAAAAAATTATAATAATGTTGAGGCATTAAAAGGAATTAATCTAAATATACCCAGGGGTTCATTTTTTGGTCTTTTAGGACCCAATGGTGCAGGAAAAACTACTACAATAAATATAGTTACAGGCTTGGTAAATATATCTTCAGGTCAGGTTTCAGTTTTGGGTCATGATGTAATAAAAGATTATAAAAAATCAAGAAAAAAAATAGGACTCGCACCACAAGAATTTAATTTTGATCATTTTTTCAATTTAGAAGAAATGCTATCTTTTCAAGCAGGTTATTATGGCTTTGAATCTTCTAAAGCTAGAGATAGATCAAAAATAATGTTAAAACAGTTTGGTCTAGAATCTAAATCAAAATCTACACCGCGACAGTTATCAGGTGGTATGAAAAGACGTTTACAAATTGCAAAAGCTTTAGTACATGATCCTCCTATTATAATTTTAGATGAGCCTACTGCTGGTGTCGATTTAGAACTAAGACATATGTTATGGGATTACTTAAATAAAATAAATTCAGAAGGCAAAACTATATTACTTACCACTCATTACATTGAAGAAGCTGAACATTTATGTAAACAAATTGCAATTATTGATAGTGGTAAAATAATAACTGAAGGGAGTACTACTGAACTTATACAAAATTCAGGAGAAAACTCAATTCAAATTAAAATTAAAAATTGGCAAGAATCCAATATTTTAGATGATTGGAAATATACATTTGAAAATGATTATCTTAATATTATTTCCAAAGATGGCGAGAGTGATATTCCCAAGCTAATTAAAATTATTTCTCAATCAAATGCTTCTATAGAAAAAATTAATATAAAAAAAACAACTTTGGAAGACGTTTTTTTAAAACTTACTGGTAAATCGATTGATGCTTAATACTGGTCTTAGAACATTAATAAATAGAGAAGTTTGGAGATTTTTAAATCTCTACAAGCAAACTATTTTCCCAAGCGTAATATCTTCTTCATTATACATTATTGTATTTGGACACTCCTTAGGTACAAGAATTGGTGAAATAAATGGAGTTAGCTACATGGACTTTATCATTCCTGGATTAATTATGATGGCTGTTATAAATCACGCATATCAAAACTCATCATCAAGTATTGTTCAAGCTAAATTTCTAAAATTTATTGATGATATTTTAATTACACCTTTATCTGGATTTGAACTAGCAGTTGGATATATAGTTGGAGGAGCTTTTAGAGGCTTTATTAATGGTATAGTAGTTTGTTTATTAGGTTGGATATTAACTGGGTTTGTTATAAATGATATCTTAATAACTTTAACTTTAATTTTTATAGTCTCTTGGACATTTTCAGCATTTGGTTGTATTGTAGGAATAGCTGCTAAATCTTGGGATGAAATAGCAATTTTTTCTAATTTTATTTTTATGCCACTAACTTTCTTAGGAGGAGTATTTTATTCTATAAATGATCTACCTAATATATTTCGAATAATTTCACAATTTAATCCCCTTTATTGGATGATTAATGGATTAAGATATACTTGCTTAGGTATATCTGATTCACCGTATATAATATCATTATTTATTTCAATAATTTTTGCAATTGTATTTACAATCATAGCATCCAAGCTTTTTACAATCGGATATAGAATCAAAGAATGATTTTTAAATACCTATATATCTATTTAAAATATTAATTTAAAAATATAAAATATGAAATTAATCTTTAATAATATTTTTAATTCAATAAAAAAATTTTTCGATAATGAATTAGCTAAAATTATTACAATTTTAGTGGTCATGTGGCTTTTTGGTGCAATAGGTATTTTAGTTCTAGAATCAAAAAACCAACCTGATTTCAATAGCTTAAAAAATACCTTGTGGTGGACAATTGTAACAATGACAACGGTTGGATATGGGGATATGTCTCCACAAGGTGATTACAGTAGACTATTTGCAACTTTTTTAATGTTAACTGGTATTGGTATTAGCGGTTTATTTACAAGTACAATGTCATCAATTTTTGTAACGAAAAAAATAAGGGAAGGACGAGGTTTGGAAACTGTCAAAACTAAAAATCATATTGTCATTTGCGGTTATAACCCCAATTTAGAAATGATTTTAGATTTCATAATAAAATCGTATAACAATGAATTTCCTATAGTATTGGTCAATGATCTCTCTGAAGATAAAATAAATAGTATTTTATCTAAGTATAGTAAAATAGAAATCAAATTTGTAAAAGGAGATCATTCTAGAGAAAATATCTTAGAAAAAGCAAATGTTCTAAATTCTAAATCAGTAATGGTATTAACTGATGATGCTGATATTAACGGTGATCAAAAAACAATATTATCAACATTAACTCTAAAAAATATAAATTCCAACTTGAGAGTTATTGCACAAGTTTCAAATAGAGAAAATATAACACATCTTAGACGAGCAAATGTTGATGAAATTATTATAAATGATAAATTTGAAACTTTTATGACAGCTAGCCATATATTAGATCCTGGTGTTCCACAAGCATTACATCAATTAATTGATGAAAACTCAATACATAAATTCCAAAGTAAATCAATATCTAAAGACTTTATAGGAAAAACATTTGATGAATTATCTAAAAGTTTAAGAGATCAATATGGTTGGATTGCAATTGGACTTTTCTTAGAAGAAGAAAAAATGGGTTTATCTGATTTTTTATCAGCTGATACTTCTTCTTTAGATGCTTTCATTGAAAAAAAGATGAAAGAAGCAGGACATTCATTTAAACAAGAAAGCAAGTTATCAGTAGTAATGAATCCAAAATCAGATTATTTAATTAAAAAGGGTGAACGAGTCATCATCATCCCATGATAAATAAAAATCAAATAATAAAAAAATTAAAAAATTATGAAATTTTTAATACTGTTGCTAAAAATGACTTTAAGAATTTTGTCGATCAAATCAAATTTAAAAAGATCGATAAAAATACTACTATAATTGAAGAAAATAGTTACAGTGATTCTTTGATCTTTCTTATTGATGGTCAAATAAGTATTAGTAGAAGAATGACATTATCAAAAAATCATAATGCACATCAAGAAAAAGAAATTTTAAATACAGATGCTGGAAGTAATCCAATTTTTGGTGAAATTGGTTTATTTGGAAATAGTCATAAAAGAACCGCTACAATTAGGACAATTAATGAATGTATAATTGGCACAATAACAAAAGATGTATTTTTTGATATTTGCGAAAAAAATAATACTTTAGGGTATAAATTATTAAGAAATATCTCAATCATATTGAGTAAAAGAATTACAGACACAAATACTAATGTTATGAAACTAACAACTGCATTATGTCTGATTATAAAAAAATAACTCTTAAAAAAAACGGGATCTTAAGATCCCGTTTTTTACTTTTTATATATTTTCTTAAAGATTTTCCGCATTATTACTTAAATAACTTGAAACACCCTCTGGAGATTCTGCCATAGCATCTTCCCCATCTTTCCATCCTGCAGGACAGACCTCACCGTGTTTTTGATGGTGACTCAACGCATCAATCATTCTTAACATTTCATCAATATTTCTTCCTAAAGGTAAATCATTGATTACTGCATGTCTAACAGTTCCATCCTCATCTATCAAAAATGATCCTCTTAATGCAACTCCTCCACCAACTGATGAAACTCCCTCAAAATCTTCTGACTCTATATATGCGTCCTTTGCACCGACAAGCACATCATAATTTCTTGCAATTGATTTATCTAAATCTTGCAATAGTGGATATTTAACTTGTCCAATTCCACCTTTGTTAACATCAGTGTTTTTCCAAGCTAAATGCGCCCATCTTGAATCAACAGAACAACCCAATACTTGCACTCCTCTTGATTCAAAATCACCTAATCTTTTATCAAAAGCTAATAATTCAGTTGGACAAACAAAAGTAAAATCTAGTGGATAGAAAAATAATACAACCTTTTTACCCTTATAATCTGATAAACTTACTTCTTGAATACTATTATCTGGCATAACTGCCATAGTTTTAAACTCTGGTGCTTTTTTTGTTACTAACATTTATTCTCCATTACATTGATTTTTTTTTTAATTACAGTGTTAATTTATTAAAGTTATTTTAGTTATTTAAAATATTTTGAAAGAATATTTAGTAATAAATATAACTTTTATAAAAAAAAATATTATTTATTTAGTAATTTTTAAAAAAATTATATTATGAAATATATTATTTACATTTTTCTAATAAGCAACATTCAATTTATCAATGCACAATTGTTAAAACCAATTCAAGGTTCTGTTCTGAATTATACTCATGTTTTATTTGAGTGGGAACAAATCAACGATGCAGACTNCTATCAATTTCAATTAAGTTCTGATGAAAACTTTTCAAATATTTTANTNNACTTNATTGACTCATCATTGATTTATATTGAGACAAATGAAATAGATTGGACAAGCACNTATTACTGGAGANTAAAACCTGTAAAAAATAATGATTTTTCACAGGANTGGATTGGAGAAAATTCNTTTACTACTNGTTCNTCAATATCNAACATATCNGCACAGATTTTTNATTCAAATCAATATAATGATGGNGTCACTATTTTTGGTGCATTCTTTAATTATTTTAGTNCNGCTTTTGATAAAAANGGNAATGAAATNTGGAATACNGGNGATAANAATTTTGTTTTTTATAANACNGATTATAANGGTAAACTTTTTGGTTGTGAACTTCGTCCTGAATTAGAATATAATATTCCTGGGATTGAATTCACATTAGATAATAACATAATTTGGGAAGAATCTAATGATAATTTTACACANCACGACATTANTCAATTACCAAACGGTAACTATCTTGGAATAATTGAAACTACACAGTCAGGTCCAGTGCCAATTGGAGATTGGAGTTCATATTGTTACAGTGTTTATGGCGCTTTATGTGATGGAGTTACAAGTTTTTTCCCTTGGCATGGTGATAAAATTGTAGAATGGGATGCAGAAACAAAAGAAATTATTTGGGAATGGAATACTTTTGATCATTTAGACATGAGCGATTATGATGAATTAGGTGGTAGTTGGATTCAAGGTTTACAACAAGGTTTTTATGATTGGACCCATACAAATGCCTTATTTTTTGATGAAACTGAAAANGCAATATACATATCAATAAGACATTTATCGAGAATCATAAAAATTGACTATCCATCAGGAAATATCATTTGGTCTATGGGACTAAATATGTCATCAAATGATGTTGATTTTGGACACGATATACTCTTTAGTTGGCAACATAGTATTCAAGTGCTTGAGAATGGTAATATTGTTATCCTAGATAATGGTAATCTTAGTCAACAATTATTAAATACTGACTATGCAACTACACGTGCATTGGAAATTGAAATCATTGAATCCAACAATATTTATAGTAGTAATGTAGTATGGGAATATAACCTACCAGATTATCTATTTGGTTTTGCCTCAGGCAATGTACAAAAGCTAGAAAATAATAATTACTTAATAACGACAGTTGGAGAAGGTGGTACAGTTCTTGAAGTTAATAGTAATAAAGAAATTGTTTGGCAAGGAAACTTAGGTTTAACTCTTCCAAATGGTGCAGTCTACAGAGCAAATCGTATAAATGGACTATATCCTATTGAATTTAGTATAATTGCTCCAAAATTCGAGATAATTAACTCAAACAAAATAATCGAATTAAGTGAAGGAGAAAATGAGATTCAATTTTCAATCATTAATGAAGGTCAAAAAACAGAAACTTTTGAATATTCATTCAATGATTCTGAGTCCTATTTCAATCCAATATATAATGAAATTGTTATAGAACCAAACTCAAAAATTGATGTACTTATTAATGGAAATATTAATAGTAATTTATCTTCTACTCTAAATTTTACTGTTACACCATCTAGCCGTCAAGATTTAGAAAAATCGATGGTTTTAACAACAGAAACCACCGATCTCAATGTACACAAAAATTATATAAATATAAACGATTTTTCAATTTCAAACCCTTACCCTAATCCTTATAACCCGGTAACTAATTTTGATATAAATATTGAAAAATATTCATACATTGATTTATCTATTTACAATATTTTGGGTGAAAGAATAATAACTCTTTATAAAGGTTTTTTAAATCCTGGGAAGCATCCGTTTCAAATTAAAGATTATAATTTATCATCTGGTGAATATTTAATAAGATTACAAACAAATAATCATACCATAACAAAAAAAATATCTCTAATTAAATAAAGGAATTTATGTTTTTTAAATTAATAACTTCATTTTTACTAAATATTATTTTTTGCCAATATACTATTAATGCCGGTAATTTTTATTATGAACCTAATACTATTACTATTGAAGTTGGATCTACTGTAACGTGGTATAACGATGGTGGATACCATGATGTTAACGGTATTACAAATTCTATGACAGGAGAATCATTTAATAACCCAGTTGACTTTTCACTCCCCCCCAACAGTAACGGAGAAATAGGATCAATTACTTTTAATACAATTGGAGAATTCTCTTATGATTGTTCAATTGGAAGTCACGCTGAAAATGGAATGATTGGCTCAATTACAGTCACAGAATCAAATTCTTGTGATGAAGGTTTCTCATATTATGATTCTGTTCCTGAAAATATAACTATTCTTGATGGGTCAAATTGTTTTCTAGACTCAGATTTAGATGCATTAAATGAATTAATTGAATCAAATAATTTAAGCTTTGATTCCCCATTTGAAGTTGGAAGACAAACGTGGACAGAAAACAGACTACGAATATTCATAGCAGGTAATTACTACAATGGGGGCTTTATTACCCTTGATACAATACCTGAAAGTTTTGGTAATTTAACTGATTTAGCAATGCTCTATTTGAATTGGAATAATTTAAATTCTTTACCTGAAAGTATGGATCAACTTACTAATTTAATATATCTAATATTATCCAATAATTTTTTAACATCAACATTCCAAAATATTGGTAACCTTGAAAATTTAATCCTACTTGACTTGGGATATAATGAATTATCAACTTTACCTGAATCAATTGGATCATTGGAAAATTTAACATANCTATATTTATTTGANAATCAGTTAACTTCACTACCGGATTCCATTTGCGATTTAAATATAAATTGGGATGACTTAGATAATGCTTTCATTCCCTATTTTGGTACAGGNGGAAATCAATTATGTGATAATGTTCCAGAATGCGTTGAGAATAGCCAACATTTNAATACAAGTCTTGAACAATATTATTACTCATTTGCTATTGACGTCCCGCAAGANTGTGAATCTTTNGATNTACAANCCTNAGNNTNNNATNGNAACAANNTACNNNATTTCAGATCCCTATCCGAACCCNTTTAATCCTTACACCAATTTTGAAATTTCAATCAACTCATTCTCAAATGTGGATCTAAGTTTNTANGATATNTTGGGATNAAAAATAAAATCAATTTATATTGGANAACTAAATGCTGGTACATATAATTATACTTTAAATAANGATAATTTACCATCNGGTAATTATTTTATTAAGTTGGAAGCAAANAATACAATTATAACTAAAAAAATATCTTTATTGAAATAAATATGAATAAACTAATTATAATCATAATCTTTTTATTANTTGGTTGTAATAATTCNAATGTAGATATGATTTATGAAGAAATNGATTTTTTTGTNGATATATCCTTATTATCAGAAAAGCAAATAATTGATAATAGTTTTTACTTTAATTATCCAAATAAACTAAATGAGGTTTCTCAAAAAGAGTTTAATAAAATAAATGAAAGTATTAAAAATGAACAAAACTCATTTTTAGAACTTAGTTTAATTAAAGCATATAGCTCAGATTCTAACTTTGGCATTTTAATAAATAAAATAATAGATAAAAATGTTTTTAAAAAGATAGATGAGTCAAATTACTTTGAACAAATAAAAAATAATTTTAAATCATCAAAAATAGATGTTGGTAAATATCAACATAATAATGTTAGATTTAAACAAGTAATTATAAGTTCAGATATAATGGTAGCTATTAAAATCATAATTGATATTAATGAAAGTTTTTATCAATTAGACTACCTTATCCCAACTTTAGTTTACAAAGACGTATTAAAATCAATTGAATCATCAATTGGCAGCATTAACAAAATAAATAATTAAGGAGAATATCAAATGAAAAAAATAACAGCTTTAGTTATGCTAACTTGCTTTCTATTTGTAGGATGCTCTACTCACATTCATACTATTGGTGATGGATCACAAACAGGTGAAAGTAACTCAGCAAGACAATGGTATGCGTTATTTGGACTTGTTGCATTGAATGAAGTTGATGTAGATGCAATGGCTGATGGTGCAGCAAACTATGAGATCAAAACTCAAACAAGTTTCGTTGATATTTTAATAAGTGGAATTACAAATTATGTCACAGTATCTTGTAGATCGGTTACTGTTACAAAGTAGCAATCCTATTAAAATTCTAAAAAACCTCTTTTTATAAAGAGGTTTTTTTTTAAAATTTTAATAATGCAGTTATAATTGACAATCCAGCCCCAGTACCAGTTAAATATAATCTATCCCCCCTTTTAATTTTACCATCATTATATGCAGTGGCAAGCGCCATTGGTAAAGAAGCTGCTACACAATTACCAGTTTTGGAAATAATGTTTATTACTTGATCGTGTTTAAATCTTCCATAAGTAATATATGCCTCAATAGCAGATATTGATGCTTGATGAGGAATTACATAATCAATATCTTTTTGTTTAATCTTATTTTCTTTCATCATCTCTAACAACATCAAGTAGATTTTTTTTCTTGCTAGCTTATATATTTTTGGACCATCCATTGTAAATAAATTATCATCTAATCTGGTATCTTTATCTTGTGGGTGAAGTTTTGTCCCACCTCCTCTAACTTCTGTTAATTGTGCACCACTTGAAAAAGTTTTCATTTTCCAATATTCAAGACAGCTTTCTTCTTCAAGGCTTGATTTTTCTAAAAAAACTGCTGCTGCCCCATCTCCAAGCAATGCAGCACTTTCAGGCTCTTTGAAATTTCTTCCTCTGGTACCTCTATCTGCTGATATTATTAAAATTTTATTAAAAGTATTATTACTTAAATACTCATTTGCAGTTTTTAAAGCTACTAAAAAAGAAAGACAAGTCGAATGGATACTAAAAGAAGGAATGCCTTCTAATTGTAATTCTTTTTGAAAAAAAACAGATGTATCAGGAATAACTTGGCGACCTACTCCTGAAGCATTAATTATTAAATCTGGAGTTCTATTTTGAAGGGCTTTTTTGGCTGCTATAGCACCCATTTTATCAACGTCAATTTCTGAAATACGTCTTTCTTTTACTCCNGTTTTTGAAATGATCCAATCTTCAGATTTATTAATAATCTTTGATAATTCAGCAGCAGTTTGAATTTTAGGGGGAAGATATAATCCTAATCCTGTAATTTTCATATTAATTTAAAAATAATATTTTATTTCTAGTCTGTAATGTGAAAAATTTTCCATTTGGTTGAAAGTATAGTCAGTTCCGTCTTCGTGATTTTTATCACCAGTAATTTTATTAATTGCTCCTAAAACTTTAAAACCATCAGAAATTTTATATTCAAAACTTATCTCTCTTAAATTGGAAACATCATTTGAAATTTTTAATCGTGAATTATTGATATCTAACAGACTTAAAAAGTTTACATTTAAACGGTCCTGAAAAAATCTTTTTTGAAAATTTAATATTAATGCTTTTGTTGTTAATGTTGAAATCGAAGTGCCCATACCTGGTGTAAATATTTTTTTAGGATCTATTTCAGGCAACTCATCTCCCTCATATTGAGGAATAGAAACTTCCTCTGGATCAGGTAATTCATAATTTTCACTTTCATAAAAATTTAAGTCATATCCTGCTATTTGAACTACTGAATTAATTTCATATGGTAACTGATATTCAAGCTGAATTGTATATTGTAAATATTCAGCTTTTTCTTTCATTGGATAAGTATGTAATGTTGAATCTAATAAACTAATCCAAGCAATCTCAGGATAACCAATAAATGGATTTCCATCATAATTTGGATTTTCTCTTATTATGTTTTGATTTTGATCTTTAGTATTAAAATAACCTAAATCAGATCTCAACACCATATTATCAAATAATATTGTTGAACCAAATCCAACCATTTTAGTTTTTCTATAGCTGTAAACAATATCAACCTCTACATCATTCATATCTGTTAATGATGCTGCGTTTATAGATTGAAAAATATTTAATCCAGAAAAATTAAATAATCTATCATAACCATTAAAATAGCTCAAACAAAAATCACTTTTTGAAAAAGATTTTTGTATATATCCTCCAAATTCCAATTTATTTTTAGATGATGTGATTATTTGATTACTTGGTGGCAAAGCAGCTAATTCTATTGGAAAATAAGGATCATCAATAGGAATACGATTAGTGTTATGAATTGGTGAAAAATGCATTTCTAGTTTCCAGTCATTATAATAAATTTCAAATGAACTTGAAAAAGCACCTATTTTTCTATCTGATCCACCTAAAAATAAGTAATAATAGTCGTAACCATTTATATTATCTAAAGGGCTATTTTCATCAACCATACCCCAAGAATGTATTTGCTTACCTATTTTGAATTCACCAATGTTATTGTAAAATGTTATATACAATTCTCTTATATCAATTAAAAAATCTTGAACGTTACTATCATCTAATCTTTCAATACCTTTTTTTATATTATGTTCAATTGATATTGTTGTGTTAAACTGTAAATCATTTTTTGCATTAATAATATTTATATTTGATAATCTGTATGGCAATCTAATCAATTCACTATTAGATGATCTAAACGCTGAATAGAAGTTAATATCACCAGAAATCGTAGTTTCTGAAAAAAGAAATGATGGTAGAATCAAGAAAATTATTTTAATATAATGAATCATTTTAATACCTTTTTTGAAGTTCTTCTTTAATAGAGTTCAATAAATATTGTCCTTGAGTTGACCAAGCTTTTGTTAATGCCCAATCTGGAAAATCTCCTAAAAATTCACCATTCCAAGTATATATTACTTTAGTTGTATTATCATTGATAGGAATCAGTCTCCATTCACCAGCTGCATTAGGAAGTCTAATATTATCATTTTGCAAAGGAAAATCTTCATGTTCTTGCGAGTAATATTGATAAACAAAATGATCTTTATCAAAAAAATCTTTATAAACTACTACATAATCTCTATTGGCAAATGGAAATGGTAAATCGACTACAATGTAAACATAATTGTCACTATTAACTTCACATTTAATAATTTTTTCAAATGTATTTTGATAATTTTTATGATCATCAAGAACGGATAGAACATCATCTATGGAGTTATTTAAAGTGATCTTTGATCGAACCCAATCAAATTTTTTATAATCAGTCCAACCAATCCATATGTCATTATTAACTAAAATTTCCCATTCCTTATGTTCATAATTAGGTATAACTTGCATAAAACTTATATTAATTATTATAAAAAAAATTATTTTATTTATGTAAATTTTTATCATCGTTTAAAAATGTTTTATATATTGGTTCGCAATCTTTGATAATTCTATCTTTACTTAAACCAAATTTTTCCAAATTATATTTATGTTTACTTATGTATAATCTCTGATTTTTAGCAGTTTTATCAATATCATTCAACATTGCTTTTGATGGTTTACAATCAATTAATTTTAATATATTGTCCATTACTTTCTCAAATTCATTCATCATATTGTCAAACCTAATAATCTCAACTTTTGTCTTATCAATTTTTCCACTAGTCCAATCTGCATGAAAACGTAATAATAATGTTACAAGTGCTTTATATAATCTTTCAATATAAAATGTTCTATCCTTTTTTGGAAGCGACCAAAAACCAAAGCTTTTATCNAGAACGCCTGTAACTAAACTCAAGCCCGACGGAATTACNCTTAGAGGATCTCTAACCATATACAAAATTTTAGTATTTGGAAATCTTTTTTGAAAAGCTGGTAAATTGGCGCTAATAGAAAATAGTTTAGCAATATTTCTNTTATTTGTTGAAGAATGAATAACTCTTAACCANAATGATTCAAACCAATCAAAATCTCTTTTAGATAAATCTCTAACTTTTGGATCTACCCAGTTAAATAAATCTTTTTTTGCCCAAGAAAATATAAAACCATATAAGAAAAAACCATCAAAAAATCTAAATAACATTGATGCATCATCAGTCTCTATTGATTGTAAACTTGTTTTATGAGCATCAGTTGAATGAAATCTTGTAGGGCTAATAGATTCAATATAAGGTATAATGGGTTTCAATATCTTTTGTACTATTAGGGATGGGAAAATCATCTTCCATAATTTTGTACCAGATCCAATACCTAAATTAACAAGATATCTATGTAAAAATGTTGTTCCTGATCTAGGATTGCCTACAATGACNATAGTATTTATTTCTTGTTTTTTTCTAATATTTTTAAAAAATAACCAATCTAAAAAAATACCTAAATACATTAAAAATCGAACAAAAGTAAGATATAAAAATACAACAAATAAAAATGGGATTGTCCAAAAACCAAATCTTTTAATTATTGTACTTGAAGCATAAGCTATCCTTGTTATTAAATTGATTTTAAACATTACTTAATATAACAAAATATTGTATTTCTTATCACATCAAAAGCTGTAACAACTCTTTACACCTATTTAGTGAATATTTACATTATTTTCATTAATTTATACTGTAAAACTTTTTAAAAAACTAAATCTAAGGGATCAAATGAAAAGTTTAATTTTTATACTATTTTTTGGTTTAACTAATTATTTACTTAGTCAGGAAGTTATGCCAGGATTGACTATTTTTACTCCACAAAATGGTGGTGGTGGCGGCGGCGGCGGTACAACCACTTATTTAAAAGATGAAAATGGAACTACTATTAAAACCTGGAATCATTCAAATGGTCCAGCAAGTATGCCATATATGTACCCTGATAGTTCTATACTTTATCCATATAGAGTCAACAATCCTACAATGAATTCAGGAGGAGTTGGTGGCGGTGTACAACGTATAAATTGGGATGGTGAGATTTTATGGGATTATGTAATATCAAATAATACATACCAACACCACCATGATGTAGAACCTTTACCCAACGGTAATGTTCTTATTGTAGCTTGGGAACGATTCACAGCATCTGAAGCAATTGCGCTAGGTAGACAAATTATAAATAATCCATTGAACGAATGTTGGAGTGAAGCAATTTTAGAATATAACCCTGATTTGGGTGAAATAGTATGGGAATGGCACTTATGGGATCATTTTGTACAAGATGTTGATCCCTCTTTGCCTAATTATGGGGCTATTTCAGACCATCCTGAATTATGGAATATAAACGAAGGTACAATTGGTGGTGCTGGTGGACCTGGAGGTGAACCTAATGCAGACTGGATACACATTAATGCAGTAGCATANAATAGCGAATTAGATCAAATTGTGTTTTCGTCTAGACACGTAAACGAAATTTTTGTAATTGACCANTCAACAACCACGGAAGAAGCCGCAGGTCACACTGGTGGTATTTATGGTAAAGGNGGCGACTTTTTATATCGATGGGGTAATCCTCAAAATTATGGAAGAGGAAACAGTGGTAACCAACAACTTACTTCACAACATGGAGTCAATTGGATAAAATCTGGATATCCTGGAGAAAATAATTTTATATTATATAATAATGTATATTCTGGACAAAACTCGGCTGTCTTTGAGATATCACCACCATATGATTCTAATGGAAACTATATTATTGAAGATGGACAGCCTTATGGCCCAAGCAATGTAACCTGGATGCACACCGGTGGTTTTTATTCTAATGTTCAGTCTGGGGCTTTTAGATTACAAAATGGAAACACATTAATTACTGATGCTGATAGTAAAAGAATTTTTGAAGTAACATATGATGGAAGTATAGTTTATGATTTTATTCAAAATAACGCTCAAATGATTCCTAGAGCTCAAAAATATAATTATGATCACTTTAATTCATATGAACCAGGAGATGTAAATGGTGATGAAAATATTGATGTATTAGACATTGTGTTAGTCGTTAATATAATTTTAGGACTCAGTAGTGACGTACCTGCATCCGATTACAATCAAGATGGAATTACAAATGTGCTTGATATTGTTGCAATAGTTAATATTATACTAGGAAGGTAATGGTAATTAGTATATTAATATTTTATATTGTACTTTCTGTAAATAAATCCTAATAACCAAGCTGGTCCAATAAATAAAAATTGAATATCTTTAAAAAAAGATGGCTTCTTCCCTTCAATTTTATGTCCTACAAACTGACCTGTCCAAGATAAAATAAAAACTAAAAAAGATAATTTCCATAATTCAATACTACTTTTATCAATGAAGTAACTCAGATATAAAATTGTTAAAGAAAATANAAACATTCCAATTGCTATTTTATATGATAAAACTAAATAATAAAAAATTACTACTANANTAAATAAAGTAGCCCAGTTGAATAATATAGAAAATTTTCCAGAATATATTTTCAAAAGTAAGTGATTTGGTACTGTCCACAAGAGGCCAATTAAGCTAAAAACTATTAGGGGTATACATATCCAGTGAATTTTTTTATTTAAAGANTTTTGATGACTCTCTCCATACTCTTCAAACCATTTATCTATTGATTTCATTTGATCTCCAGTTAAAGTAATTTAATAAATTGATTTAAAATTTTTTGTGCTGAATCTTCATTTAATGGATTAGATTTATTAACACTAATTGTTCTTGATAAAACTATAGAACCTAAGTGTTCCAATTGCAATCTCATTGATGATAAAAATTTAATTCCAGGTCCACCACTTGAGGTACAAATTAATGCGATTTTATTATTAAAACCATCTCTCCAATTATCTGTAGTAACAGATATCCACGCTATAGCATTAACAATAATTGGTGGAATTGAACCATTATACTCTGGAGCACAAATTATTATTCCATCTGTTTCAATAAAGTATTTTGATAATTTATTTACAGTGTCTTTATTTTGTTTTTTAACATCAATTTCCATATCATTGACATAAAGAGGCAATGAAAAACTCTCTAAAGATATGGTTTTAACATCAGCTCCNAATTTACTACTTATTTTTTCAAGTTTTTTTGATAAAGTAAAGTTTGAATTATTAGTTGCAGAAACAATCAATATTTTTTTCATAAATTTTATTTAACCTTATCTTTAATTTCATCAATTAAATGTGGTTTATCGTGACAATTTTCACCAAATCCACAATTTGGACATATATAATGACAATTTATAATTGAAATTTTTTCATTACANATTACACATTCTTTTATTTCTATCATTTAAAAATATTATTTATTTTTGGCCTCAATCTATCAGCATTAGTACCATTAAAAATTATTTTTTCATTTTTCAAAAGTTCNTTTTGATCAANTTCATTTAATTTATTAAAATCCATACATTTTTTTGAGCAGCAACCACTATATTTCATTTCACAATTTTCACACTGAATAAATAAAATATGACAAAAGGAATTATTACAATTTTTATGGTTATTAGATAGTTTTTTACACTGATGACAATTACTAATTATGTCATTGGTTATATTTTCACCCAACCTATTATCAAAAACNAAATTTTTTCCTAAAAATTTAGATTTTACTTCATTTTTTTTAATATCATTAGCGTATTTTATTATACCTCCATCTAACTGATTCACATCCTTAAAACCGTGTTTAATTAAGTATGAACTGGCTTTTTCACATCTGATTCCTCCAGTACAATACATCAAAATTTTTTTTGATTCTTTACCTTTTAGTAATTTTTTAATTTCAGGTAATAAATCTTCAGATCTATCTATATCAGGCACAATTGCATTTTGGAATCTACCAACTTCTCCCTCATAATAATTTCTTACATCTATAACAGTAGCCCCCCCATCAATAGCATCATTAAAATCTTTATAATCTATATGTTTTCCAACATTATTCATATCATATTCATTTTTTGAAATTTTATATGCTACAATTTCTTTCTTTATTTTTATATTCAGCTTAAAAAATGATTCCCCTTCAACTAATGCTTTTTTAATTTTCACATCATNGAAATATTTGTTTTGTTTTAATTGCTTCAAAAAAGGATCTAAACTCTGTTTNGGTATGCTTAACTGAGCATTTATACCTTCTTTTGCAATATANACTCTACCAAGAACTTTTAATTTTGTCCATTTAAAATATAAATAATCCCTTAAAATTTCTATATTGTCTATATTTATGTATTTATAAAAGGATATTGTTATTCTATCAAAACTTTCTTTTCTTAATTGATAGATTAAATCCTCTTTGTTTTTTTTATTAAATAATTCTACTTTCATTTAATTACNAATTATAATTCATCCAGATATTGAATTTAAAAAATCACTTGGAATTTGATTATGTTGTATGATTTTTTCATGATTCATTTCAAAAACTCTATTTGCAAGAGAAGAGATAAATTCTCTATCGTGACTGGTAAAAATTATTGTTCCATCGTAAATACTTAAAGCCGAATTTAAAGATTCGATAGATTCCATATCTAAATGATTAGTTGGTTCATCTAAAATGATAACATTTGGATTTTTTAACATCATTTTTCCAAAAAGCATTCTTCTTTTTTCACCACCTGATAAAATATTCATTNTTTTATATATTTTATCTTTTGAAAATAAAAGGCGACCAAGTATTGATCTTATTTTTTCATTACTTGTTGAAGGATCAGCATATTGTTTNAACCATTCAATTAATGATAATTCTGAGTCAATTTTTTCATCAGAATCCTGCGCAAAATATTCAATTTCAGAGTTAATTGCCCAATTAATATCTCCGCTATCCTTAAAATTTTGATCATACAAGCAATTAAGTAATGTGGTTTTTCCAATTCCATTTGAACCAATAATACCAATCCTTTCTCCTACTTCAACTGAAAAATTAATATTTTTTAAAACTTTTAATCCATTATAGCTTTTTGAAAGATTAACAACTTCCAATAAATTGCTATATATTTTTGTTTTTTGTTCAAAACGAATATAGGGATAAACCCTACTAGATTTTTCAATATCTACTATTTTTATTTTTTCAATTTGATTTTGTCTTGATGTTGCCTGTTTAGCTTTGGAGGCGTTAGCTGAAAATCTCCTGACAAATGCTTTTAATTCTTGAATTTTATCACTTTTTTTTTGATTTTCACTAATAAGTTGTTGTCTAGCTTGCGAAGATGCATACATAAAATCATCATAGTTACCAGGATATAAACTAATTTTTCCGTAATCAATATCTGCAATATTGGTACATACATTATTTAAAAACTTTCTATCGTGAGAAATAACAACTATAGTGCTATNACTTTTGAGAAGTAATGATTCAAGCCATTTTATTGAATTTAAATCTAAATTATTTGTTGGCTCATCAAGTAATAAAATATCAGGGTTCCCAAATAGTGTTTGAGCCAATAAAACTTTTAATTTCAAACCTGGTTCTAATGAACTCATTTTATTTTCATGGTATTCTAAATCTATTCCTAAACCAACTAAAAGCTTATTTGCATCTGATTCAGCATTATAACCACCCAATTCAGCAAATTCTATCTCTAAATCTGCAACAAGTAAACTTTCTTTCTCACTCATTTCATTTAAATTATATAATCTTTCTCTTTCAACTTTAATTTCCCATAATTTTTTATAGCCAAAAATAACACAATCAATAACTTTCATTTCTTCATAGGCAAATTGATTTTGCTTTAAAGTTGAAATTCTTTTATTTTTATCAATCTTTATTTTTCCACTTGAAGGATCAATATCTCCTGATAATATTTTCATGAATGTAGATTTACCCGTNCCATTTGCTCCAATAAGGCCATATCTTTCTGTTGGATTCAAAGTTATGTTTATTTCTTCAAATAGANAATCAGAACCAAACTGTTTTGATATATTTTCAACCTTTATCATTATAAAATTATTTTCTATATTTTATTAACTGCTCTACTATACTTGGATCTGCTAATGTAGATATATCACCCAAATCATCCAATTTGTTATGTGCTATTTTTCTAAGAATTCTTCGCATAATTTTACCAGATCTTGTTTTTGGTAATCCAATTGTAAATTGAATTTTGTCAATGTTAGCATGAGGTCCAATTACTTCTCTAACCTTATTGATAATTCCTTTCTCTATTTTCAAATCAGGTTTTGTTCCTGTCATTAATGTTACATATGCATATATACCCTCACCCTTGATTTCATGAGGGAATCCTACAATTGCTGCTTCTGCTACATCTTTGTATTGACCAATAGCTCCTTCAATTTCAGCTGTCCCTAATCTATGTCCAGAAACATTTAATACATCATCTACTCTACCTGTAATCCAATAATAACCATCCTTGTCTCTTTTAGCTCCATCACCTGTAAAATAATATCCACTAAATTGTGAAAAATATGTATCAAAAAATCTAGAATGATCNCCATACACGGTTCTCATTTGTCCTGGCCAAGAATTTTTTATTGCTAANAAACCTTCTGCTGGATTTTCTTTTATTTCTTCACCTTTATCATTTAATATTACTGGATTTATACCAAAAAAAGGTTTTGTAGCAGATCCAGGTTTTAATTCGGTTATTGCTGCTAATGGACTAATTAAAATTCCTCCAGTTTCTGTCTGCCACCAAGTATCAACAATTGGACATTTCTCTTCACCTACAACTTTATAATACCATTCCCANTCGGGTTTTTTAATTGTTTCACCTACTGATCCTAATAATTTTAAGGATGATCTATCCCATTTTTTTACATAGTCATTACCTTCTTTCATCAAGGCCCTAAGAGCTGTTGGTGCTGTATAAAATATGTTAACTTTATGCTTTTCTATTATTTGCCAAAATCTCCCAAAATCAGGATAATTTGGAACACCCTCATACATAACAGTAGTTGCTCTATTAGATAATGGACCGTAAACAATATAAGAATGACCAGTAATCCATCCNATATCAGCTGTNCACCAATATATATCATCAGGCTGGTAGTCAAATATTATTTCATGTGTATAAGAAGAATAAACAATATAACCTCCTGTAGTATGTAATACACCTTTAGGAGTACCGGTAGAACCTGAAGTATATAAAATAAATAAAGGATCTTCTGAGTTCATAATTTCAGGTTCACAAATATTTGAAGCACCATTCATTTCTTCATGCCACCAAAAATCAAATTGATGTTTCATATCTATTTTAAAATCTGTCCTTTTAACAACAAACACTTTTTGAACATATTCAGAATTTTTTAATGCTTTATCAACATTTTGTTTCATTGGGATATCGAACTTGGTCCCCCTTACTCCAGAATCTTGAGTTATAACTACTTTACAATTTAAATCATTTATTCTATCTCTTAAGGAATCTGACGAAAATGCACCAAAAACAATTGAATGTATTGCTCCTATTCTAGCACAAGCTAGCATTGCAATGGTTAATTCTGGAATCATTTGCATATATATACATACTCGATCACCTTTTTTAATATTATGTGATTTTAGTACATTTGCAAATTTTGAAACCTNAANTAATAATTGTTTATAGGTGAACTTTTTATCATNATCTGGACTATTTCCTTCCCAAATTAATGCAACCTTNTCTCCATATCCATTTTCAATATGCCTATCAAGACAATTATAGCTAGCNTTAATTTGACCATCTTGAAACCATTTAATTTTTGCTGTTTTAAAATCTACATCTGAAATTTTTTTTGGTTTCTTAAACCACTCAACTCTNTCCGAAATTTTTTTCCAAAATGAATCCGAATCTTTTATTGAAGTTTCATATAAATCTTTNTAAATCAAATCTGATTTTATNTGAGCATTTTTAATATTTTTATATTTAATCATTTATGCTTAATCTAAGTTTATTGATTAATAATTTTTAATTGTTTCAAATTTAGTATTTATAAAACACATAAAAATAGAATATAATATAAAATAGAATTCTTCCAACTGAAATAGTATTATTTTTATCAGTACAAAAAGTCTTCTAAAAAAATAAATTCTCAGCCAAACAAGATTTAATTTTTTACAACTACTATTATTTAGCTATTTTTTAAGTATGATAGGTTTTCAGATGAAAAGTCTATAGGCTGAAATTGAAAGTCTTTATAAGCTTTATCAGAATTACAAGTATTGCCTTCTAATAACATTGTTAACTGATCTCTTGAAATTGGGAACCAAGGGAATTGATCAAAAAGTAATGCAACGAGTTTTATTGGCAAAACAGGTGCAGGTATAGCCCATTTATTTTTTCCATAGGATTTTGAAATTATTCTAATAGTTTCTTTCCAATTATAGTCTTTACTGCCTCCAAGTTGATAAGTTTGAAAATTACTTTTATCGTTTGAAATNGCATTTACAAAGCATTTAGCAACATCGGAAACATGTATTGGTGACATTGAAAAATTTCCTGCATTAAGTGGTATAATCCCATCAAAGAATAATGGTGCAGGAAATGGTAAATTCAGCATATCTTTTTTNAATTGTGAGCAAAACTCCATTAAACCACTAGAATCACCAAAAATTACAGAAGGTTGAAAAATTGTCCAATTTAATACTGATGCTCTAAGATATTTTTCTGCTTGGAACTTAAATGTTTGATATCCGGTTCCATTTANTTTAACTCCATTTGCGCTCATTAAAATAAATTTATTAATACCATTTTGTTTTGCTATATCAATACAGTTTTTTGCACCTTGAAAATGTAATTTTTCATANGTTATTCCCTGTCTTTTAAATTGTCTTATAATTCCAATATTATATATTGTTGCATCGACGTCAGTTATAACTTCATTTATGCTATTTTTATTAAAAATGTCACCAGAAATAATCTCACATTTTTCTGAATGAACTAATTTTTTTTCTGAACCTGGTCTAACAAGNACTTTAGGGGTATAACCTTGTTTAATTAACTCTTTTACAATGTAGGATCCTACAAATCCTGTTCCACCAAATAAAGCTACTTTCATTTGTTCTCCTAAATTATTTTAATTTTATTGTTAAATTTTTCTTTCATTTCTTCAATAATTAAATATGCTGTTGGTACTATTATCAAAGTAATAATTGTTGCAAATAAAACTCCAAAAGCCAATGATATCGCCATTGGTATTAAAAATTGAGCTTGTAAACTTTTTTCTGTTAACAAGGGCAATAAACCAAAAAATGTAGTCAATGAAGTTAACAAAATAGGTCTAAATCTTCTTGGTCCCGCTTCGAGAACTGCTTCGTAAATTGAATTACCTTCACTTCTATATCTATTTATAAAATCGACTAAAACAAGAGAGTCGTTAACAACTACTCCTGCTAAAGCAACTAAACCGATAAGAGACAAAATAGTAAGATTTTGACCCATTATTAAATGTCCAATGACTGCCCCAGTTAGTCCAAAAGGTATAGCTCCCATTATGACAACAGGTTGAATGTAAGACTTGAAAGGTATTGCAAGCAACGTATAAACAATTATCATAGCAAAAATAAAATTTTTAAATAAAGAATCTAAACTATCACTTTGCTCTCTCTGTTCCCCTTCAAAAGAANATCTAGTTTCTTTGTATTTTTTAGTTAGAATTGGAAGATCTTTTTTTGTTAAACTTGATAGAATCTCATTTGCAGTTACTTTTGAGATATCTACTTTTGCTGTAACATTAACAGATCTTCTTCTATCTACCCTATTTATAACAGAAAAACCATCTGCTAAATTCATTTCAACTAATTCTTTTAGCATTATTTCTTTTTTATCAAAGGTTCTAATTTTAAGTTTTTCTAAATTTTTTAGAGACTTTCTTTCATNTTTAGGGTACCTAATATACACTTTTATTTCGTCTCTNCCTCTTTGAAAACTTTGTACTTCCAAACCATAAAAAGCTTGTCTAATTTGCATTCCGATTTCAGCCATTGTTATCCCCAGATACTTTGCTTCTTCCTTGATTTTTAATTGTAATTCTTCTTTTCCATACTGAAATGAATCTTTAATATCATAAACACCTGGATACAAACGCAATCTTTCTTTTAAATCGTTACTCATTGAAACCAAATCATCTAAATTTTGGCTTGATAATTGAACATTAATTGGATCCCCAGCTGAAAATAAGTCTTTTTGAAAAGTTAATTCATCAGCTCCAGGAATAGAACCAACTAATTTTCTCCATCTTTGAGCTATTACAGTAGCACTAATAGGACGATCTTCNCCTGGAGATAATTCAATTGCCATTTCAGCTAAATGAGATCCTGAATTACCTGAACCAACTATGGCAATACCTTGAGAAGTTTTACTTTTCATGGGTTGATCTCCAGCTGTTGATAATATATTCAAAAAAATTGTTTGATCTGGATATTCCTTTTTTAATTCTTNCTCTAATTTAAGTGCGCCTGATTCGATAATCTCTAGTCCATTTAGTGTTTTTTCAATTGGTGTTCCTTGAGGGAAACTGACTAATGCACTGACTAAATCNCCTTCAATAGGAGGGAAAAAAACAAATTTCATCCAACCGCTTAATAATAAACCTAATGTAATAATAAGTATTGATATTGATGTGGATAATGTAGTCCATTTGTTATAAATACATATTTTTAAAAAAGGTCTATATCTTTGATTAATGAACTGTGATAAATTTTCTTTAATAATAATTTGAATAGATTCCCATTTAGAACTAATTTTTTTAATAAATTTTAATTTACTTGATTTTTCAGTTTCACTATGAGCCAAATGAGCTGGTAAAATTGTAAGAGATTCTATCAAAGAAAAAATAAGTACAGCTATTGTTACAAGTGGAATGATCCTCCAAATTGGGCCTACATTACCAGCGACTGATAACATTGGAGAAAATGTTGTTATAGTTGTCAAAACAGCAAAAAGTACTGGAATTGCAACTTGGTTAGCCCCTTTTTTTGCTGCTTCAATATTACTAAATCCTCTTTCTTTCCACTGATAAATATTCTCACCAACAATTATGGCATCATCAACTACAATTCCTAAAACCAAAATAAATGTAAAAAGAGATAACATATTTATAGACACATCAAAAATAGGCATTAACCAAAACCCACCCATAAAAGATATTGGAATTCCTAATGAAACCCAAAAAGCTAATTTTGGTTTTAAAAATAATGCCAAAACTATAACCACTAAAAATAATCCTAAATACGCGTTTTCAGTTAATAAATCTATTCGACCTTGAAGAATTCTTGCCTCATCGTTCCAAGTGCTAACCTTCATACCATTGGGAATTTTCAAATTAATATCTTGAACATAATTTTTCACTGATTCAGATATTTTTAATGCATTTTGATTACCAGTTCTATATACTCTAATTAAAATTGTGGACAAACCATTAAATTTTTGTATCAGATCAATTTCAGAAAAATGATCTTTTATTATAGCTATATCATTCAATAATAAAAAAGATCCATTTTGCAATTTTAAAATTGGTATTTTACCAAAATCTATATCATTTTTTGATTGTCCTATTGATCTTATTAATATTTCACCATTATTAGTATTAATGGATCCTCCTGGCATATCAATGGAATTTGATTTTACTAAATTAGCTATTGAATTAAAAGATAGATTATATTTCTCTAAATTTCTTTCAGAAATTTCAATTGTAATCTCACGAGGTTTATTACCACTAATCTGAGTCAATGTAATTTCAGGTAAAGCATCAATATCATCTTTTACATTTTGAGCAAAGTTCAAAAGTTGATTTTCATCAAGTTTACCTGAAACAGCTATAGTAATTACCTCATTTGATTTAGTAATTTTTTGTATAATAGGTTTTTCTGCATTATCAGGGAATGTATTTATAGCATCAATTTGTGTTTTTATTTTATCAAGAACTTCATTAATGTCCTCATCAGATGAAATTTCTAATGAAGTGACCCCATAATTTTCAACAGCAGTTGAAGAAATTTTTTTTATACCTTTCAGACCTTGAACTTTTTCTTCTATTCTAATACATATAGAATTTTCTATATCTGATGGAGAGGCACCAGGATAAACAACTGAAACTGTTACAAGATCTATATCGATATCTGGAAAAACTTCCATCTTAATTCTAGGTAATGTTAAAAAACCAGCAATTAGTATAAAAAACATAAACATATTAGCTGCTACGCTGTTATTAATAAACCAATTTATGATTTTATTCATTATTAATCCTTTATTCGAACTTCCATTCCTTCGATTAAATTAGATAAACGAGTAATTAAGATTTTTTGACCATTAATCAAAGAATTAGTTACCACCGCATTATCTTGATCATAATAATCAATAATAATTTTTTTTCTTTCAAGTTTATTATCTTCGTTTACCAACCATATGTGATCATCTTTAATTATATTTCTTGGAATTTTTACAGCATTATTAATTTTTTTACCAATTAATTGAGCTTCAACAAATAATCCAACCTTCAATTTATTTTGATTTTCATATGGATTTTCAATTTTTGCATATAAGGATTGCATTCTCGTCTGGTAATTTATTTGTTCAGATATTCTAGTAATCTCACCTATCCATTTAATGTTTTGACCGCTAGAGTTGTTAGATAAAATAACTTTATTTTTGTTTACTTGATCTTTAAACAAAAATTTAGTTTCTTCATTGTCAATTGGTAATTCAATTTCAACAAAATCAATTGAAAAAATTTGTGCTAAAGGTGTTCCTGGAGCTGCAATTGAACCTACATCAATATATTTATTGTTAACTATACCATTAAATGGGGCTTTGATATAACATTTTTCTAAATTTCTTTCAGCTTGTTCGTATGCAGCTTCAGCAGATGCTAACAACGCCTTTGCTCTTTTAAATTGTGGTTTTCTTAATGTAAGATTGCTACCATCTCCATCACCAATTTCATACCATTCTTCATTAGCTAATTCATATTCTGCAAATTCTCTTTCATAATTTAGTTTTGCTTGAGACAAATTGGATTCTGCAATTATTAATGCTAATTCTAAATCTCTTTTATCAAATATTACCAAGGTATCATTTTTTAAAAATTTAGAACCTATTAATAATTTTTCACTTACCCAGTCAACTTTACCTCTAATTTCAGATGATAATGTAATATCTTGAACTGGCTTAACAGTTCCTTGTGAGTATAAGTTAATGTTCAAATTTGAATTAACAACATTTTGTACTTCTACAAGTGGTGGTATATATTTTTCATTAACGGGTACAACATCTCCCTTAGATATTATCAAAATAAATACAAATAAAATAGCAATTGTAATAATAAATATAGGTCTAAACTTAGTAAACAGATTTTTCATTTCATTCCTTTTTATCATTGTAAAAATCTCCACCCAAGGCTAGTAAAAGATTAAGTCTAACGTTAATCTTTAGATTTTCAATTTTAATTTTTTCAGTTTTGGCATTAATCCATTGTTGTTGCAAGTTAATTACTGTTATTATATCAGATATTCCACTTTCATATCTATTTAAAGCAAGTTTATATGCAGCAAATGTTTGTTTTACATTATTTATTATCTCCTGATTTTGTATTTTTAAAGAATTCTCAATAAATAACAAATTTTCAACCTCAGAAAATGCAACTAAAACTTTTTTAACATAATTCAATTTTGCAATTTCATATTCATTTTGTTTTATTTTTATGTTAGACTTTATTCTTCCAGCTTGAAATATGGGAGTTGAGATATTTGAAACTATATTCCAAACACTAAAATCTCCATTTAGAATATTTTTAAGTTCGTTTGTTGAAGTTCCTGCTGATGAAGTTAAAAATATTGATGGTAACCTATCTCTTTTAGATTGTGCTAAACTATAGCCTTTAGACTCTAGTTTTTTTAACTCAGCTTGGACATCAGGTCTTCTTTCAATTAAATCAACAGGGAGACCAATTGGTATAGAAGGAAGTGTCGTTGGAAAGCTATCAGAGATTGTAATTGAACCTGTTGGGTACTTTCCTAACAGAAGCTCTAAGCTTCTTATTTTAGACTTAAATTCTATTTTTTTGTTTTCTAATAAAATTTTACTTCTTGATAAGGAAGATTCCGCCAATCTCAAGTCAATACTTGATCTTAAACCTTTTTCATATCTTTCTTTTACTAAATTTCTTATTTTTTCTGAGGACTCAAAATATTCTATAGCTAATTCATATTCTTTTTTGGCTTGAACAGATTGATAATAATTTTTAACAAATTTAGTTTTTAAAGAAAATTTAAAATATCCTAAATCGTAAATTGTAGCAAGATTTTCACTCATCGCTGCTTTTTTAGCGTTTAATAATTTTCCCCACAAATCTATTTCCCATTGTACTGCAAGATTAAGTTTATAATTAATAGATTCAAATGATCCTCCTCCAAAAGCATCATCTGATAAACCAAATGATGAAGGATTGTTTTTACTACCATTTACATTATTTGAGAAACTTATATTTGGATAACTTCCTGAACTTTCTATTTTTTCAATTTGATCTGAAATTTTTAATTGTTTATCAATTAGATTCAAATCGTGATTTTCATTAATAAAAATAGTATATACTTCATTTAATTTGGTATCATTAAACATTCCCCACCAATCGAGGTCACTAATATCCTCTGATAAATATGGTGATATCCAATTACCAGGAATATCATTAATTGTTTGAATATTATTTAAACTTGTTTTTGATGAACAATTAATAACTAAGACTACACTTATTAATAATTTTAAATGATGCTTCATTTACTTTTTGATGCTTCATTAATAACATCATTAAAAATATTATAGATACTACTTTCATTTACTTTTTTAATAATGAAATCTGGTAGTGAACCTCCAGGGTCCATATATAATCTGTAAGAAATTAAGTATTTATTTTTTTCAATTTTTTCGAACAACCAAATTCCTGCTCCAAAATCTAAATAGACAGCATCATCTGGATTTCCCAAGTCATTAGTTTCATTTTTCTTTTCTAAAAGATACCAATGTACTAAAATATTACTATCTAAAAAAATTTTTGAATAAGACATCCTAAAATAGTATTCTCTACTACTAATAAATGGTAATTCAGATTTTATATATTGATAGCCATCAAGGTATTGATTGTTTTTAGAAATTATTTTTGTTTTTAATGAACCTGAGGATTTCAACACATTGTTATAGTTTAAAATATCAATTAAAATATCTTTCACTTTGTTAGGGTCTATACTGGTTACCCTTTCAACACTAATCGCAGGTAAATCAAAACCATCAATTTTTTTAATTTTTATTAGGGTATTTTTATTGACTACTTTTAAATCTTTCCAAGATTTATCACTTTTTATTTGATCCAATAACATTGAATTATTAAAATTAGTCTCGCAAATACAAAATGCTATCAATTGGAAAATTATTATAAATTTCATTTTACAATTTTTTTGTTTAAAATTAAAATAAATAGCATTATAAAACCCCATGAAAAAGCTAGAATTGTGAGACTTAAACTAATAGAAGTATTAAATTGAATTGCATCAAACTTTTCTCCAGTTAGATATGATAAAGGACCAAAAATGAATCCCATAATAAAAGCTAAATAATAATTATTGTTTATCCATTTTAAAGAATGATTTATTGTAGTTGCAAATCCAACCCACATTGCAGTAATCCAAGTGGGAACTATAAAAGTTATTAAAGCAAATGAACTTGAATAATTGAAAATGTCAAAAACTATAAAAAGTGAGTCAAAAAATGTTCCAATCAGGCCAACAAGAATAATAAATTTAAATTCATTTAAATCTTTAGTAATAAATAAGTAATGACAAAATAAGTATAAAATCATTACTAATGGACCTATATAACTCAGCTCTGTAGACGAAAATATTACACAAATCCACCAACAAATTTGAAAAGCAATTATATTAAATAGTTTTTTCAAAATGAGAAATTTTTCTTTATGAATATTAATTATTGTGATTGGATAATACTGTAAAGTATAAAAGAACAAATAGATATCATTGAAACAGAAGCAATATAATTTCTAAAAGTATTTTTCATTTTTATGTGTACACCTACAGCACCTAACATTAATATTGTAATTCCTAATGATCCAATTATGATAACATCACTGTTATTTGAATGAAGCATTAAAGCAAAAGATATTTTTAAAATACCTACTAAATCTCTGAACCAATTTGGTAGGTTGTAATCCTTAAACTCNNTTCTTATGTTTTCATATCGAACAACCCAAACAAAGAACACTGCAGCAACGACTACTATTTTTAATGCTTCAACAATAACTAAATTCATGATTTTATTTCTCCCTTGTAATTAAATTACTCATTTATTGTTTTATGTTTGACAAACCTCCATCAACAAAAATAGTTTGTCCAGTNATCCAATCAGAACGTTGATCAATTAATGAATTGACTATAGGTATAAAATTTTCCGGACTGCCTATTCTGTTTAATCCGTGCAAGTTTTTTGAATAATCTAAATTTATTTTATTATTAACTATTTTAGATGTAAGAGGTGTATCAACTAAACCTGGTGCAATTGCGTTTATCCTAATGTTATATCTAGCATAGGTAGATGCTGCAGATAATGCAAANGAACTAACTCCAGATTTTGCACTTGATATACAATCATGATTTTTTAACCCAACTTTTGAAGCTGCACTAGAAAACAAAANTACACTTCCTCCATCTTTTCTTAAATATTTGAACCCATATTTTAATAATCCAAAGCATCCAAACAAATTAGTTTTAAATACATTTTCAATTTCTTCTTGTGTAGATAAATGGATAGGTTTGAGTAATAATGAACCTGCACAATTTATTATACAATCTATTGAACCTAAAAATTTATTCCCTTCATCTATAAAACTTTCAATTGATTCGTAAATACAAACGTCAATTGTATCACCTCCAACNAAATGATCATTACTGTTTAAATCGTTCACTAAATGATTTATTTTTTCCATTTTTCTCGAACCTAAAAACAAATTATGTTTTTTAGACAGTTCCCTACTTAAGCTTTGGCCAATTCCACCTGTAGCTCCTACNATTAATATATTCATATTATCTCCTTAGTTAATAATGCATACGATAATGTGCATTTTGTAATACATAAAAAAGTTCTGATTAAATTTGTTTTGATCAATAATTTTATAAATTTTTCACTTCCTGTTTTTCCGATTTTATTATGAAGTGGAACTTGAATGAAAAATGTGGACAAATAAACTAAAATTACAATAATTAAGTTTAATGCATATGTTGTATGACTGAATGATAAAAATAAAATAAGACATATAAATAACTCAATTAGTAAAAATGGTCCGGCAACAAAAGTTATCCTTGAAACATAAAAAAGATGGTATTTTTTNAAATCTATCTTCTTTATTTTTAAGAATAGAGGATAGCTGACAATTTGTGTCATTACCATAACACCCAAAACTAAAGTTGATATAAATAAATTAGCTATAAGCATTTTTTTGAGGNTCAATGTCGATATCATTGTCTTGGTTAAGAAAGATTCCATTTAATTATTATTTCTACTGAAAAGTTTGAATGTTACNATGTACGAGGTTATACCAATTCCAACTAAAATAATCAAATAATATGGCCAATCTGGAAGATATAGTGTTAAGTTTTTACCAACAGGCTTATAATGTGTGAACCAATAGTTTGTTTTAAAAAAACTATTAAATAAAATTATTACCAAAAAAATAGTAGAATTAATTATGAAGGCCTTTATTAACTCTATTTTATTTAAAATATATCTGTTTTTATACATTATTATTGAAAAGAATAAAATATTGAAATGAGATAAATAAAAATGATGAAATTCTATTAAATGTGAATTTAAATCTAAGTTTAGATTTGTAAATCCTGTTATTCCTCCACCAAAACTATTAAGAATTAAAATGGGATAAAATCGATTTGATTTTAAAACCATTGAAATTAATATTATTATTTCAGTAAGATAACATAAATGCAGGGGCAGATGTGATTTAAGGTTAAATATACCCTCCAAATTCAAAATTAGATAAAAAGTAGTAAAATTATAAATAAGCAAAATTTTTAATAATGATAATAAATTATTTGTTTTAAATGATCTTACCAGAANAAAAATAATTACTGATAAGAACAGAGAAATGAATAGATGATTATCTATTATTAAATTTTTTAAAAGGTTTGACATTAATTAAGCCGAAGCAAAAAGATTTGTGTGGTGATGGCAAATTACAATATTAACAGAGTGGACTTCCTGATAATCGGATACATTTGGTGAAGGATACTTTTGTGTACAGGGATATATCTTCATACCAGGAAGTTCAAGGAGGAAATTTATATTTNTTAATTTTTTATACATTTTTTTAATTGCACGATGTGCCCGATTATTTTGNATTATATTAAATAAGTTTTACAATTAGAAGCAAGACTTATTTGCGCGATATGAGCGATTTTTTTATTTTTTTAACAAAATAATTTTGCACGATATGCTTGAAGTGTTGTATATTAGANGTATGAAATATTTAAGTTCATCTGAAGTTGCCAAAATTATGGGTTGNAATGAATCAACGATNAGGCGTTGGGCTGACAAGGGAAAAATAACCTGTAAGAAAACAGTTGGAGGTAATAGATTTTTTACAGTNAAAGATGTTCGCGATTGTATGAAAAATAATAAATCNTCACAAAAATCCCTATCTCTAAATATTAAGGGCAACTCCCTAAAGAAAATACTTGGTTTTATTAACGATGATAATTTTGACAAACTCAAAAATATAATGGTTGATGAAGGCATCAAATCCAATGACNCTGTAGTATCNGAAATCATAAATACTCTTTATATGAGAGGTGATAAAGTACATGATATATTCGACAACTTGATTATGCCGAGCATACTAGTTGTAGAAAATCTTTTAAATGAAGAAAAAATCACTCATATAGAAGAATCCGTAATGCGACTACTTTTAACAAGAAATGTTGAAAACTTATGTACTAATATGCCTAATGGTAGCTTTAACGGNAAGAATGCGTTATGTATAAATTTTGAAGACAATTTACCTGATATTGGAGTCGTAATGTCAGAAGCTATTTTTAGACATAATGGTTTTAACGTTTTTAATACCGGATCACTATCAGATCTTGGTGATATAAAAACTACAATAGAAAAGTATAATATTGATTCAATGTTATTTTATTTGTGTAATATGCAATGTTGCAACTCTGTACTTTCAAAGAATTTATCAAAGACATCAGCTAGAGTGATAGAACTTTGTAGCTTTGCTAATTCACACAACTTAAAAGTCTATTTTGGTGGTGAAGGATTAGAACTTTTAAATGTGGATAAATCTCTAATAACAAATACATTTTTATCGTTTAACGATTTAAGAAATCAAATTATTTAATTTGGATGCTTTCTTAGTATTTCCAAACCAACTATTTCAAAATAGTCAAATACTCAATTTAAATTTCAAAACATTTTTAATCGAAGAGTACCTTTTTTTCAACCAATATAAGTTTCATAAGCAAAAACTATTATTTCATAGAACCTCTATGAAAAAATATGAACTTTATTTAAACAAAAAAAATATCGAAACAGTATATATCGATTCGATAAACAGTAATTCGCACATTACCAAATTTTTGAAAAATAAAAGCCTTAAATCCATACATTTTTATGATCCAGTTGATAATTATTTATCTAGAAGAATAAAAAAANCCTGTAGNATAAATGATATNGAATTAACAATTTATGATACTCCTCTTTTTATAAATAATTCAAATTTTATTAATTCATATTTTAAACCTAACAGAAAAAAATTTTTTCAAACTAGCTTTTATATTGAACAAAGAAAAAATCACAATATTCTAATAGATAAACAAAATAAACCAATTGGTGGTAAATGGACATTTGACAAGGACAACAGAAAAAAATATCCAAAAAATAAATCTGTACCGCCTATTGACTTCCCCAAAATAGACTCTTTTTACGAATCAGCAGCTAATTATGTAGAAACAAATTATTCAAACAATTATGGCTCAATATGTAAAAAAACAATATATCCAACAGACTTTAAAAATGCAAAAAAATGGCTCAAAGATTTTTTAAACTATAGACTGTGCGAATTTGGTGATTTTGAGGATGCAATATTACAAGAAAAAGCCTTTTTAAATCATAGCTTACTTTCACCACTTATGAATTCTGGTCTTTTAACACCAAATTATGTTATAGATGAAATTTTATCTTTTTCTAAAAAAAATAATATTCGCNTAAACAATTTAGAAGGAATAATTAGACAAATAATTGGATGGCGCGAATTTATTCGTGGAATATATTTATCGAAAGGGAGCTTCGAAAGAACAAACAATTTTTGGAATTTCAAAAGAAAAATACCTAACTCTTTTTATTCTGGTACAACTGGGATAGAACCAATTGATATAACAATCAAAAAAACCCTTAATTATGGATACAACCACCATATTGAACGCCTAATGATAATTGGGAATTTTATGCTTTTATGCGAATTTCATCCCAATGAGGTATACAAATGGTTTATGGAAATGTATGTAGATTCTTATGATTGGGTAATGGTTCCAAATGTATATGGAATGAGTCAGTTTTCAGATGGTGGAGTTATGTCATCAAAACCCTATATAAGTAGCAGTAATTATTTAATAAAAATGAGTAATTTCAAAAAAGGTACTTGGCAAGATACTTGGGATGGTTTATTTTGGAATTTTCTAAATAATCAGAAAAAATTTTTCATGAAAAATCCTAGAATGAATATGCTTNTAAATATTTTCAATAAAATGGATAAAGAAAAAAAACAAAACCACCTTTCTAATGCTCAAGAATTTTTACAATATCTCGACAGTACAATATCTTAAATTTTTAATAAATAGTTTTTTATATTCTGGTTATATACTTCCTGATACAAAAAATCTTAATAAATATAGTGTGTTTTGTGAGTGAAAGATCTTAGTATCAGGAAGTAATTGAGGAGGAAATTTTACTTGTTATTTTTTTGGACATTGGATCAACTAGAGATCCGAAATGATGAGTTAAAAACCCATTTTCATTTATTAAAAACTTATTAAAATTCCAACTAGTTTTGGAATTATTCCAACCATTTAGTTTNTTATCAGTCAAAAAAGCATATAATGGNTGTATTTTGTTACCTTTGACATGAATTTTTTCAGTTACAATAAAAGTTACACCATAATTTAGTTTACANAAATTGAGAATTTCTTTGCCCTGCAATGGTTCTTGATTCATAAAATCATTAGATGGCGATGCGATAATAATTATATCATCTTTATATTTATCATGTAGCTGCTGAAGTGATTTTAGTTGTCCTGTAAAACCACANTTTGANGCTATGTTTGTNAATAAAATTTTTTTATCTCTAAATTCATTTAGATCAATTTTTTTTCCATTTATATCATTAATATCCAAATTATAAATAGAATTTTTGACATCAAAATTTTGCAGGACATTTTTGTCAGCCTTTTTTGTTGTAAAAGTNAATGCNATAGAAACACACGTTACGAATAGGGTTAGAATTATTATATTATTTATCATTTTTTTTTGCACGATTTAAGCGATTTAATTTATNATATATTACAAATTAATTTATATAAAGTCAAAACTATTTTTGCACGATTTGCGCGAAAAANATACCTAGCTATTGCCTTTAACATGAAAATGTGTCTGATTATATGGATTAAATCCAAAGTAAAATCCAATAGCAGTAGATGATATAAACAATTTTAAACCAAACCCATATCCTATTAAATACTCGTCAAAAGTAAGTGATTTATAATTATCTGCACTAGAACCAATATCACAAAAAAGTAAACCATCAATACCAAATTCAAATTTGCCATAGTCCTTTTTTGGAATTATCGTATTTTGAATTTCAGTATCAAAATAAATAATATTTGAAGTCTCTATTAAACCAAAGACTTGAGTAGGAGAATCAGAAGGAAATGAAGAATAACCTCTTATGTAATCTTCTCCTCCTAAATATTCATAAAAATATATTGGCAATTTATTATATGATGGAAACTTTATAACTAAATTTGTACCAATTGATATTACTGGATTAGTATTTACGTCTATGGGAAAATACTTCTTATATTTTAAACTAATATCAATTATATCTATGGAATTATCATATCCTTTGTAATATTTCAAAAATAAATCAAAAAAGTTCCCTGAGCTTGGATCTATGTAAATATCTCTGTCATCGAACTGATAGTTAAGTCCCAAAAATATGTATTTATTTTTTAAAGATTTTGATTTTATGTATTGATAATTTTCNTTCATNTGNTCTAATGTTTTAATATCANTTTGCATTAAACCTAAATGAATATCATAACTTTTTAAAACATCNTTAGAAAAACCTAATGTNANTTGATTTAAAAAAAAATCATAATTATAATTATAAAATATGTTATACTGCTTCAAATTATATAATTTAAAACCAATATTAATTCTATCCTCTGAAANCCACGGATTTGAATATGAAAACAGATATCCTTTTTCACCAACCAGATAAGTCCCAAATATAAATGTTTGATTTCTTCCAAAAAAATTCCGCAAAGAAATCCCTGGACCATAGCTTAACTCTTTTTTAATTTCATCATAACTAATTAAGGGCCAAGGATAAACTTTATAAGATTCAACAACATCAATAACATAAATATTATTTTTTAGGTTTATATCAACGCTAGAAAAAATTCCTAAATTATATAATCTATTTCTATCTTCAATGATAATTAAAGAATCTGAATGAAAACCAATTTTTTGATTTATTTCTCTTTCAATAATGATTTTTTTAGTAGTTTCATTACCATTTATTTTGATGGATTTCACCAAAAACTGATCAGTACTAGACGAAAAAATAAAATTTAAAATTAAAACTAAATAAATCAAATCCAACTTACCTGTAATATGTAAATAACATTAAATTTCATTGAATTATATCATTTAGTTTTATAATCATTATTGTTGATTTGTAATTAGCTAAAATTTTACTTGTTATATTTTTCATATATTTTTAAGACTAATTAATAGTTATTTATATTTAAAATAAGTTTAAATTTTAGATAATATTTTAAATATTATTCGTTTATATAGGGAGAAATTTAATGAAAAAAATAACTATATTTTTAGTTGTATTATTTTTAGGAGGTTGTACTGTGGATATACCAAAAATTCCTTTAGAAGATTTTTTTAAAAATCCAGAAAAATCATCATTTCAACTATCACCTGATGGTAAAAAAATTGCCTACATGAAGCCTTGGGAAGAAGGTAATAGAATGATGAATGTTTACATAAAAACCATTGGTGACAATCAAGAAAAAAGAATTACAAATGCTTCAAATAGAAGCCTATATGGTTATTTTTGGCTTAATGATGATAGAATAGCCTATATCCAAGATAAAGGCGGAGATGAAAATATTCATATTTATGCCGTTAACATTGATGGTACAAATGATTTAGACCTTACACCATTTGAAAATATTCAAGCCAGAATTACTGATGATTTAGATGAAGATCCCGATCATATGATTGTCAGTATTAACAANAGAGATCCTAGAGTTCATGATGCATACAGATTAAATGTTAATACAGGGCAACTTAGTTTAATAGCCGAAAATCCAGGTAATATCATGGGTTGGATGACAGANAATGACGGAAAATTAAGAATTGCGTTAACTTCAGATGGTGTAAATTCCAGTATTCTATATCGTGAAGAAGAATCGGATCCATTTTTGCCAATATTAACAACAAACTTCAAGGTTTCTGTTTCACCTCTATTTTTTACTTTTGATAATAAAGAATTATATGTTTCTTCAAACAGAAACCGAGATAAGAGTGCCATCTATAAATTTGATTTAAACACTGCTAAAGAAACAGATTTAATTTTTGAACACGATGAAGTTGACGTTTCTGGATTAATTAGATCAAAAAAACGAAAAGTATTAACAGCAGTTAGCTATTATACAGATAAAAGAAAAATACATTTTTTAGATGATTGGCGTGAAAAGCTTCAAAATAATCTTGAATCAAAATTAAAAGGAGTCGAAGTAGCAATTTCAGACATAAGTAAAGATGAGACTAAAGCAATAATCGTAACTTTTAGTGATGTATCTCGTGGAACGTATTATTACTATGACATTGAAAAAGATGAACTTACAAAGCTAGCCGATCTAAGTCCCTGGCTTGATCCTAATCATATGTCAGAGATGAAACCAATAAAATATANTTCTCGAGATGGTTTAACTATTAATGGGTATTTAACTATTCCTAAAGGTAGCAATGGTAAGAATCTTCCTGTTGTGGTAAACCCACATGGTGGTCCGTGGGCAAGAGACAGATGGGGTTTTAATCCTGAAATTCAATATTTAGCAAACAATGGCTATGCTGTTTTTCAAATGAATTTCAGAGGAAGCACTGGATACGGAAGAGAATTTTGGGAAAAAAGCTTCAAGCAATGGGGTAAAACAATGCAAGATGATATAACTGATGGAGTTCAATGGCTTATAAATGAAGGTATTGCTAATCCTGATAAGATTGGAATTTATGGAGCATCCTATGGTGGCTATGCTACTCTAGCAGGGTTAACATTCACTCCAGACCTATATGCTTGTGGCGTTGATTANGTTGGAGTATCGAGCTTATTTACATTCATGGAAAGTATGCCGCCATATTGGGAGCTTTACAGAGAAATGATGTATGAAATGGTTGGTCATCCAGAAAAAGATAAAGAATTATTAGCATCTTCTTCGCCATTAATGCACGTTGATAAAATTAAAGTACCTTTATTCATTGCTCAGGGTGCTAATGATCCTAGAGTAAAAAAATCAGAATCAGATCAAATTGTTGAAGCTTTAAAGCAAAAAGGTATTGATGTACCTTACATGGTAAAAGATGACGAAGGACATGGATTTTATAATGAAGAAAATAGATTTGATTTTTATAGAGAAATGAGCGCATTTTTAGAAAAACATTTAAAATAAATGAAACTTTTTTAAAAATTACGCATTATATTAATGTAAGTTTTTTTTAACAAATAACGTGAAAGGAGGTAATCAATTGGATATCGACAAACGAAGCCATAATTGTACCTCTGGAGGACTTTTTTAACTCACTGAGGTGAATTAAGAGGGCTTCAAGTCAATCGGGCGAGGATGACTCTACATCCACCCCAAACTTTAAGAGGGCCTATTAAGTTAGGCCCTCTTTTATTTACGGCTCATATGTTTTTTCTAAATTATTTTTTATTTCTTCAAGATCCATTAAAACTTTTTTCATTTTCAAATCGCTAAATAACTTTGACTGATCTGAATAATGCTTTGATCTAGAATCTTTTGTTGCTGAACCAAATTGATGTATACTTTCTGAATATATGTTTCCGTTTTCATCCCAATCTACTATTTGAAAAAAACAATCCCCACTATGAGCAACCCATTTATCATCTTTTAAATCTGAATATATAGCCCTTAAAACATCTGGAGCACCATCAAGAGGCAAATCAATTTCTCCTCTAATCAATCTTTGGAATTGTCCCAATTCAATATCAAGTTTACCAAAATTTTTATTTAAAAAATAAATAGCATCTTTAAATCTTTGCATTGTTTCTTGATGATTATATTTAAAATCACCTAAATGATATGCTATCTTAAATGTTAAATGACATAGAGCTGCTTCTTTACTATTTTTTTGATTTCCTAGATCCCATCTTTCAATAATATTTTTGCCACTGATCAAAAGAGAATCGCTTGAGGAAAATAGTTTTAAAAAAGATTTTCTTGCAAAATTCATAACTGAATTTTTGGAATAGTATGTATCATATTTATAATCATAAAATTCATCTCTAGTAATAGAAGCATCAGTTCCATATAACTCCATTGCCCTAAGAGCTCTATTAGTTTGAAATTCCTCTATGCCTGCATCATTAGATATTTTTTTTTGAGGATTTTGATTTCCAANAGTTGCTAAATATGGTGTGCTATTGCAATTTTGAAGGAAATCAGAATCAGGATTTGTTATCTGAGGTAAATCCAAAAAATCATAATAATCTTTCCATATTAATTTGGATTTATCTCCAGGCAAAATATCAGCCCAATTATAGCCACTGACTCTTTTAGGTAATAATGCATTATAAATGTAAAATAAATTTCCTTCTTTATCAGCGTACAATGTATTAAACATAGGAATTTGCATCATTTTCATAGCTTGTTTAAATTCATTAATATTATTAGATTTATTTATTCTATACCATTGTTCAACTTGACCTATTTTATCTTGACCTGAATATCTTATTGCGTAAATTCCATGTTTAGTTTTTAATACTGGACCATGATCTGACCAAAATACGTCTCTTTTGAATGTCCAGCTGAATGGACCCCATAATTTGACTTTTATTCTAGCTTTACTTACGATAAAATTTTTCCAATTATCATCAATCAAATATTGATTTTGATCGTTTGGATTTATTATTAATTCATAAACATCTACTAAATCAGGATCATTAACAGTATGGGACCAAGCAATATTTTTNTTGTGACCTTTAAAAATAACTGGTGAACCTGGGAAAAGACCTCCAGTTACATTTAATCCCTCTTTGCTGTTTAAGTGGACTTCATACCAAGCAACTGGACCTTCCCATGGTTGATGTGAGTTAATTGCGATTCTTGTATGGCCATCACTTGATCTTTTTCTTCCGACAGCTATAACATTAGANCCGTACATTGGATAAAAAGAATTATTTTTAGATTCAATAAAACTGAAATTTGGTTTTTCATCATTAAGTATTTTTTTTATATACCAATCCAACTCAAACATGAGAGGTGTTCTATATATAAAGCCTGCTATTATATCTTTTCCTTTAACAGGATATAAACCTCCTAATAATAATTTATCTGGGTTGAGTTCAATATATCTATTTACTCCATTAGCATATGAATTACATATTTCTATAATTTGAGGAGATAATTCATTTATATGTTTGTTATCAACCGTTTCCCAAATCTTCAGTAAATTTACAAGATAGTCACTTGGAGCTCCCTCTTTTCCAATAACTGAAGCTAATTCACCTCTAGTTGCTAATAATATTTTTTGAATTGTTTCAAAATCATCTTCTGAATGAGCATAACCTAAACCATATGCAACATCAGAATCAGTATCCCCAAAAATATGTGGAACACCCCANTTATCCCTGTAGATTTTAACATCATAATTATATTGTTTAGGTTTTATATAATTATATTTTTTAAACGAAAATAAAAATACGAAAAATATTGATAGTGTAGTAAAAAAGATTCGCTTTTTCATAATTTATTTTAAATGCTCCAATGCTTTAATCATAAAAATATATGAGATGATAGTTATAAAAATTGCAATTGTAATACTTGTATAAAAATTCCAACCTAATTTTAAAAAAAAAGGTAATGAANTAAACAATAATAATGAAGGGAGAACTAACCAAAAAATACTAGAGGATAATTCCATGATTTTTTGAATATCCTTCGTTTCAAGATAAATCCAAAAGATTGTAACTACGGACACTAATGGTATTGCAGCCATAAGCGATCCAAGTGTAACATTACGTTTGGATACCTCTGAAATACAGAGAATTAATAAAGCCGAAATCAATATTTTAATAATATAATAAATTTTTTTACCTAGGTAACAACTTGTAATCTTATAATTTTTTTAAAGGTTTATTATCAAACTTAAAAATAAATTATACCATTATGATAAAGCAAAATTATAAATATATATTATTTATTTATTTTAATTTTTTATTTTCCAATACGATAACAATATCTGGAGATATTAAAGATANAAATACTGGAGAACCTATTCCCTACGCAAATATTATATTAATGGAAACAAATTTAGGTTCGTCTTCAGACATCGATGGNCATTTTATTATACCAAGAGTACCAAAAAAAAATTATACAATAAGAGTTATGGTAATTGGTTACAAAACATTAGATAGTGAAATTCTTAAAAGTGATCAAAACATAAAGTTACAGTTTAGCTTAGAAAAATCTATCATTTCTTTAGATGAAATTAACATTTCTGCAGAGAGAACTCGTTTTCAAGAGAAAGTGGAAATTAGTACAATTAACTTAAGTAACCGTGATATTAGAAGAGCTCCCGCTTTCATTGAAGCTGATGTTTTTAGAACAATACAATTATTACCCAGTGTAACTGCATCAAATGATTTTAACGCCGCATTAATTGTTAGGGGTGGAAGTCCTGATGAAAATATGATTTTATTGGATGGAGCAGAAATTTATAACCCTTACCATATTGGAGGGATTTTTTCGACATTCAATTCTAATATGATTGCAGATACAGAGTTTTTGGCAGGCGGCTTTCCTGCTGAATATAATGGTAGACTTTCATCTGTTCTAAACATAACTTCAAAAAATGGTGACTATAAAAATAGTAAGATCGATAGTTTGTTTTATTACAAACCAATTAAACCATTTAAATGGGAAAAAAAATATTTTGATTACAAATTGAAAGAATATTTTAATTTTAGNAAAGCAAATTGTGAGATAAATACTTTATCATCTAAAATATTAGCTGAAGGTGCTCTTTACAAAGGCTCTTGGATTTTTTCGGCTAGAAGGACCTATTTTGACAAATTTGTTTCTATGTATTATAATTCAATCAATGAACAAGAACCATTTAAATATTATTTTTGGGACTTACATTTTAAGGGTTTAATTAATATTAATCAAAATAACCAATTAAGTTATAGTCAATTTGCAGGAACTGATGATCTTTATCTTAATCTAGGGGGAGATGACTTTCCAGGAATCGATTTTGGATGGGATTGGGGAAATTATACACAAGTTTTGTCATGGAAACATTTACCTAATTCAAATTATTTCATAGAAACAAATATTTCAAAAACAGAATATAAATTTGATGTTGATTTTGCCGTTGACTTTGAATCATCGGCTGAAGATGATGAAAATGATTTCTTACCTAATTTAAATGATGAGGAAAGTGAAGAATCTAATGAATTTAACTCAGACATAGAATTCAAAACAGATAACATTGTTAAAGATGTAACCCTAAGACAAACAATAAATTATTTTCCATCTGAATATTTAAAAATCAAAATGGGTTGGGAATATAAACAAATCAAAATGAAATATATTGAACGATTTAGTGGCCAAGAATATTTTAGACTCGAGTCTGAACCAGCTATCAAAAGTATTTTTTACAGTAATGTTCTGAATCCTTTTCCTGTTTTTAGAATCAATACAGGTTTTATTATTTCTGATTTCAACAGATACGACAAAATAATTATTGATCCAAGAATAGGTCTTAAATACACACCAACCTCAGACTTAGCTTTAAAAGCAAGTTGGGGTAAATATTCACAATTTCTATATACAATTAATCAAGAAGAAGAGTTGTTAAGAGTAGTCGATTTTTGGCAACCAATTCCAGATGGTCAAAAACCACAGTCTTCTGAACATTATATTCTTGGAGCAGAATATTGGATCTCAGAAGGTAATATTTTTTCAATTGAAGCCTATTATAAACCATATATGCATCTTTATGATTTAAATCCAAGAGTTCAACCAGATGATCCATCAACAATCGCAGTTTCAGGAACTGGTGAAGCTTATGGGCTAGAATTATTATACAGATTAAATATTAATAAATTTTCTGGTTGGATTAGTTATTCTTATTCTGATATTACAAGAACTGTAGATCTAAACTCGGATGGTCAAATTTGGGAAGAGAAAGAAAAATATAATGCAAAATACAATAAACCTCACAATTTTAGTTCAGTAATTTCTTATGATATAAATTCAAATATTACTATTGCTGTAAGCTGTGTAATTAGTAGTGGACAAACTTACACTCCTGTAATTGGGAAAGTGCATCAAGCAAGTCAACAATCTTATGGTAGCCTTGAAAAACCGTATTCATCTTTTGGTAATATTTTTGGTGCAAGAAACTCAAGTCGATATCCTACATATTTCCGAACAGATTTAAGTCTTTCTCAAAAGAAAAAATCTAAATGGTTTGGATTTGATTANGTAAGAAAATTTCAGATAATTAATCTTACCAATCATTATAATGTTTTACTTTATAATTTTGATCACCAATCTTCACCATCTAGAGTTAGTGCTTATAGTATGTTTCCTATTTTCTTATCTTTTGGTTGGGAGTTTAAATTATGATTAAAAATAATTTTTTTCTATATTTGGTTATATTTTTTTTAGGATGTCAAAAAGAAATAAATATCTCAGAATTTACTAATGATTTTGTTATATATGAAGATGAATTAAGAATTGAAGCACTCATACTACCATCTGATAATACTGCAATTGTTCGTATTGANAAATCTTTTCCTGTTGATGAAAATAATCTATATGATTGTATAGATAATGATAATGATTGGAATTACTACCATTGCAATGAAAATAGTTTATCATATGAATCTCTTGATGAATGTCAATTAAATTGTGGAAATGAATGTTTAATCCATCTTTATATTTGTAATATTGATGAATCAAATGATTACACAAAAACATATACATCATTAGAAGAATGCAATTCAAATTGTAGTATTTTAATTGGTAGTGATGGCAAAGAGGGTATTTGTTTGACTGATGACCTAGGCGAGGATGGAATAATTACTGAAACTTGGAATGGAGATTTAGAACCNGATCAAGGTGAAAACGATGGAATTCCAACTTGTGGAGAAAATAATATTGACGAAGAAGATGAATTTTTAAATCAAATTCATGTTTCAGAAGGTTGTAATGTAAGCATGAAAAATGGTTCAGATGTTTGTGATTTTATTTTTGATCCAGANGGTGGGTTTTATTTTGGAGAAGAAAATAAAGAAAGTGGANTAGAAGGNATAGAATCAATCGAACTAATTAGTTATGGAGCTTGGGTTCCAGGACCTGAATGCACAATCAACTTTAATAACTATGAATCAGAATATGAATTTATTTGTAATTGTGATGGTAATGATACTTTTTCAAAATATGGAACAATAACTGCATCTGACACTTTAGTTAAACCTCCTATATTCAAAACATATGAAAATTGGGAAGATTTAAATAATGATGGGCAATTTAATATAAATATTGATAGGTATGATGATATAGATGGAGATGGGGAATTTGATGGNGAATTAGATACGCTTTACTCGCGTTTAGAGGATTGCTCTTTACAAGATGATGTTTCAATTTGTTTNGAAAACTTACATTCTGATTCAACTTTTTATTANAGAAAAGATTCAGAGGTTTTATTATTTTTTGCTTCTCAACGTGAATCTGACCTATACCAACTAGTACAATATGTTTTTGATACTATTAATGACAGATGGGTTTATTATCACGGTCATCCTGGTTTCCCTTTTGAATCAATCAACAACAAAATTAACTTATCTGCTGAAGCAATTGTTGCTGAAGAACTAGATGGTTTCAGCTTTTATAAATATGAGATTTTTACATTTTCGAAAGGATACAAAAACTACTACCAATATGCACAACTTGCACTAGACGATCCTATTAGAAGTAATCTAAGAGATGCAAATGGCAATGTTGTGATGGGAGCATTTGGAAGTATGTCAAAGAGGATTAAAGAATTTCAGATTATTAATTATCCACATTGTCTTTTAGATTGTGATGGTAATAGTGTCATAAACTCAGCAGACGAAATTGAATTTTGTAATTGGTTTACAAATATTGATAATACCTGTTTAATAGATTGTATTGGTGACGATTTTGAAGAAGTTCTAAATTATCAAAATTATTGCGAAGAACAATAAGATTTAATCTAAAGTTGGATCTATAAACATACCAGGTTCTATGTCCTGACCCGTATTTTTATTAAAAATCTCACTTTCAATAAATCTTATAGTTAACTCTAATCTTAAAGAAAGGTCATTTAACTCTAATAATTTTTGTTTCTCATAAATATTCATTGGAACCATAGAGCATATAACATTTACAAGCATTTCACTTGATGTTATATTATCATTTATAAAGTCAAAATTTATATTATTTCTTGAAATTCCAATTAAATCTGTAAATTTAGATATTAGTNTTTTTCGCAGCTTTTGCTCATCTTGAATAAAATTATTATCCTCAATAATTGATAAGTTTGCCTCTCTATATAAATACTTATTTTTAAATTCTTTTATTTTTACTTTTTTTAATCCAAAAATAATAACTTCATATTCGTTTTTTTCATTTTTTTTACACTCATCTATGTAACCAATTGTACCTAAACTATAAATTTCTGGAGAATTTTCATATTTATCTTCATATCCTGGCTTTAGTAAAGGTATTGTAACTAATTTATCCTGATCAATAATATTTTCTATCATTTGTAAATATCTTGGTTCGAAAATTTTAAATCGATGCCCAGCCAATGGGAATAAAACAAAATTAGGCAAAGGGAATAATGGTGATTTTTTTGAAAAATTTTTTAATATTTTATTTACATCAATCAAAATAAATAACAAGACTTTCTTTTAAAATAATAATTTTAAATGTTTTCATTTTTATCATTTCATTTTTTAAACATGAACCACNCGATAAATTAAATTGCCAATTATGCATAGGACAACTTATAAAATTATTTTTTATGTTGCCCATATATAATGAACTGCCTCTGTGGGGACATCTGTTATCAAAAGCAAAATAACTATCCTTGTGTTTTAATATTGCAACTGGAATATCTTCGTGCATCACAATTTTTTTATTATTATTTTTAAATTCTTTAATATCTAATACAAGAGGTTTCATTTATTATATTTAACAACTGAATCTATATTTCTTTTAAGACCTTCAAATTTCGTTCTTTTTATNGGACTTTTTTTAAAAATTTTCTTAAACTGATCTTTTGTCATTAATTTCCATTTTTCAATATCCATTTTTTTTATTTGTTCACGCGGATAAAATGATTTTTCATCTGAAATTGTTGAAAACTTTATATTCCAAGGGCATACATCCTGACAAATGTCACAACCATATATCCAACCATCTAAATTTTTAGATGTATTATTTTCAAACTCTCCCCTGTGTTCAATAGTAAGATAAGATATACATTTATTTGAATCGAGAATGTAATCACTTAATGCTCCTGTTGGACAAGAATCTATACATTTAGTACAATTACCGCATAAATCTTGTTCAAAAGGTTTATCATAGTCTAAAGTTATATCTAATAAAAGCTCGCCTAAAAATAACCAAGAACCATATTCTTTATTTATCAATGTTGTATGCTTACCTTGCCATCCTAAACCACTTTTTTGAGCCCATACCTTATCCATTATTGGAGAAGTATCAACACATACTCTGTACTTTACAGAAGGGTAAACATCCTGAATGAATTTTAATAACTCAAATAATTTATTTTTTAGTATGATATGGTAATCTTCTCCCCAAGCATAATTTGATATTTTACCAATATTATCTTTNCCAATTTGTTTATCAGTGTAGTAATTCATTCCTACNGCAATAACTGATTTTGCTTCAGGAAAATAATTAAATATATTNCCTCTCTCATCTAGTCTTTTAGGAATCCATTTCATTGAGGCATGGTAACCATATTCAACCCAAGTATTTAATTTGTTTTGATTATCGTGAAGATGTTCAGCCTCAGAAATTCCAACGACAGAAAAGCCTAAATCAAGTGCCTTTTTTTTTATTGTATCAGAATTACATTTTATCATTTTTAATATTTAATATCATTTTATAATGGGGGCCAGATATTGGTATTATGAATCTTTTACTAACAATTTTAAAATTTAATTTTTTATAAAAGTTTAATGCACTTTCTCTTGCGTTACACCAAAAATAATCAGCTCCATTAGATTTTACTAATTTGATGGAGGCATTTAATAATTTTTTACCATATCCTAAGCGTTCTTGATCTGTAATAGTTGCCATNCCTCGAAATTGCCAACAATTAAACTTTTCGTATCCTTTTAAATTTTTATTAAAAAAAGATATAATAGAAACTAGTGTGTGTTTTTTATAAAGGCCTAAATGAATTGATTTGTTATCGTCTGGAAAGATACAAGAACTGATATCTTGTTTGGGTCGTAATATTTTATTTCTAATTTTTTTTATGGATTCATAATCTGAAATTTCAGTGATATGGATTTCATCATTTTTCATGAATTATACATCTTTTAATAATTCTAATGATTCTAACTTCATCTTTTTATCACTGTCATCTATGGGTTCTAAATTGATTATTTCATTCAAGTATTTTTTTGCTTGATCAAATTTATTCATTGCTATATAGGTTTTGGCAATCCAATAGTAATGTCTTATTTCGTCATTTTTAATTTCTATAGCTTTTTTGAAGTAAAAAATAGCTTCATCGTAAGTACCAACTGGGGGTTTTGTATAAATGATTTCAGCCATTTTTCTTTCAATCCAAGACAAACTAGCAACTTCAAAATACCATCTACCAAGTACATGATAAGTACCATCATTTGTTGGATCAAGATCAATTGCCTTTAGCGCATGCTTTTTAACATCATATGAATTTTTAATTTTTTGCTCAGTACCTTCAAGTAACCCAATCTTGCCTATCAAAACTGAATACCAGTGGTTAGCTATAGCTGAATTACTATTTAAATCCAATGCAGATCTTGCATAATTTAATGCAGGATAAAAATGTTTTCGATGTATTTCCTTTGAATCTGATTGATCAGCAATTTCAAAATGTGCTCTTGATAATCTCCATAGAAGCTCAATATTATCAGGGTAAATTTGAATTGCTTTTTCTAATTCATAAAGTTCTTCATCATATTGACCAAAGTAGTTTAGTTGATCAACTATCTTAATTATATCAGTGTTTGAAGAGAAAATAAAACTGATAACAAAAATATATANAATTTTATTTTTCATATTAAAATTAAAAAAACTCAGAATACATTATTTTCAATTCTCTATCAGTATATTTAGCATCAGTGTTTCTACTTATGTTATTAAAATTAAATTCAAATAATAAGTTTTTTGCGATTGCCCACCTAAGACCAGCATTCAAATAGCCTTTACCTTTACCAAATGTAATATCATTAATATTAATTTCAGCAGAGCTGTTATCATCATTATATGCAGCATCATACTCTAGCAAAAAAGAGAAACTACGATTGATTTCTTTATCCAAACCAAAAAATAAATTAATCTGACCATCTTTATCATAGTCATTTTCCCAAGAATTTTTACTTAATCCCCCGTGAAAACCTAAATTACCAAATAAATTATAATTTTTACTTAATACAACATAAACTCCCCAAGCTTTTTGGTCATATCTATTATAATCTGAATTATAAGAACCTCTCCCTTGNGTATCTAAAGCAAATACAACAGCTGGTGTTTTCAATGATTCTTCGTACAATTGATATTTAATTTGAACTTCTGGTTTAGGTCTACTTACTTCAGGTTTTTGATCACCAATTAATTTTTGCAAACCATAAGACATACCAATTGTGAAGTAATCAGTAATGCCAACCGCTAATCTAGGCAAAAACCCCCCCTCTTTTTGAAGTATCATTTCCATTGTATAGGAACCTCTNGGTAAAGTTCCAGCTGTTGGTATAGAAACCAAGTTTAATGGAGGGTGAGGATGCTCAATTTGTGAAAAAGTAAAAGCTAATAAAATAGCTAAAAGAATTTTTTTTTTCATACAATCCTTTGAGTTAGTGATAATTATAGTTTAAAAAAANTTATTGAATAAATTAGAATATAATATTTAAAAAAAATTAATATAAAATTTATTTTTCTAAAGAAATTGAAGGAGATAATATAGCTTCTTGAATGATCTCTTCTCTGTTTCCAATATACCATATTACTTCATTTTGATTTCCATTTGAATCATAATTAATGTCAATGATGCCAACTACCTGTCCAGTTAATGACTTTATTTTCATTTTATCAAAAACTGATTTTCTGTTTACATATTTAATATTTTTATATTCATTCAAATATAATTTGTTACCATAATTCATTTCAGCATTAGCAATATCAAAATCAAATTGAAAATCAAGAAACTTATCTCCTCGAGATTCAAGTTTATATACTTCAACAGATAATATTTTATTATCTTGTCTTTCAATAGTTTTAACAAGATCATTGTTTGTGTTATATATAAACTCTTTTTTCTTATTTATTACATCTTTTTTATCAAAATATGTAATCTCAGCCACATTATCAAATTTATCCCAAGCAACCTCAATATAATTTTTATTATAATCAGTTGGATTGAAAATTGTAATATTTCTTAAAAACTCATTTTCGTTTTTAAAATGTTTTCTTTTAACTATCTTATCTTTAACTTTTTTCTCCTGTGAAGCCAAATATTTAATTTTTCTATTTTGCTTTTCTTTGTATCTAGATTTTTTATCAATATATATTGAATCCAACTTAGCTAGGTATTCATCATAGTCTTCGTAAATCATGTTCAATAAAAGATTAATTTTTTTATGTTGATTTTGCATAACTTGTGCTTGCATTTCATGCAATCTCATGTTGATAGTACTGTTATCAATCCTAATTGGCTCATAAAGTTCTTTATATTGTGGCATCCGTTTTTTTATTTCGTCGTATTTTTTTCGAAGTCTCTTTTCGTATTTACTTACTTTTCTAGATAAAAATTCTTGTTTTTCAATGAATGTTTCTATGTCTTTATTAATAGCTAAATAAAATGTTTCTGTAATATTTCTGTAATATTCAGCTCTCAAAATAGGATCATCTATTTTTTTAGCATTATTTTTATAGTTCAATAACGAATCTATATTAGATAACATTTCATTTTTGTAAAAAGGGCTAGTATATATACCATTTAGTAATAAACTATCAGTATGGATATCTGATAATTTTTCAATTGTTTTCATACGTGCATCATCATATCTCAAAATTCTTAGATAATTTTTATATTCATTTTCTCTAAGATCATAAAATGATTTGAAATCAATATATTTTTTCTTTAGGCTATCAATTTGATCAAAATATTTTTTATTAATAGATTTATGGTCATTCAAATCAACCAAGAAAGTTTCAAATCTGTAATCATTATAAGGACGTTCTGTCAAAAATGTAATATTTGAGCTGTATCCTAATTTTCTTTCATAATAATCAAAAGTATTTAAATAATATATGTTCATATCATCATACTTTGATTCAATATTATCAATATGTAAAGATATAGCCTCTCCCAAAGCTCTATAATAAAATCCTTGTAAATATTCATCGATATCTTGACTTAAATCGCATTGATTCTTTGNTTTTTTAAATATTGATTCATCAATATTAGTACTCAACAATAACTCTACATTATATCTTAATGTATCAGATAAATATTTACTAATAAATTCATATGAATCTAAATTTGTTAAATAATTATTAACACTGTAATTAAATCTTCTATGTTCATAATCTTTTTCAAGTATCTTAACTACTTTTCTAAACTCTTTGAGCTTTTCANTGTAATATTTTTTAGATTTAATATATTGACTTGCAGCAACTTGAACTTGTTTTTGAAATAAATCTTTATCAATATTTTCTTCTGAAATTATAATTGGTTTATATTCAATAATCTTATCTAGTGGTTCAATAATTTCGATATCGTTTACACTGTATTCCATTTCATTTTCGTAAAATTTAATTAAATTTTTCATTTTACTCGTCTTAGATTCAAAACCCATCTTTAAACCCTGAACTTTAATAGATAATGCTTCAGCAACGGCATTATAAAATTTTGATTTTTCGTATGGGTCATCAATCAATTCACTTATTTTCTTATAATTTAATAAAACTTTAATATCATTTTTAGGCTGAGCATCAAAAACACCATTTTCNTTCATATCCAAAAATTCTTCTTCAAAATCGTACTTACTATTTAAATTCGAATCTAGATAAAATTCTCCATCATCATACTTTTTATTGCCAAGTTTTTCATCCCATTCACAATCATCAGAGCATATTGCACCATCACAGTCAATAAATGATTCTGATAAATCATATACTTTATTTTTATTTTTATCTGTAAAAGGTTCTTTTGATAAATATTTACTTTTTTCTAAAGGTAGCTTGTAATCGTTAATGAATTGGTCATTGTCTAAATAATATATAACTGGAGGTCCTGAAACTATAAACTCTCTGAGATAATTAAATTTAAATCTCATTTCAGATTTTGACCATTTAAAAAGTTCTATATATTGGTGTCTCAATTCTTTAGCTTGTAAATATGCATCTTTTAATTTTTTTCTTGATACTAACAGTGTGTCTTCTAAAACTAAAGGTTCAAATTGTTTAATTTTTTTGTAGTCAGATCGTGAAAACGATCTAGTTTTATAGTTTACTAATGGCTTTTCTTTTTTAAGCATTCCCCAAGAATAGTTGTTTCCTTTGAATTCAAATTCTCCTTTTTTTTCATTTTTTCCATCTGAATATATTTTTTCTTGATTTAATAAAACATTATCAATTCTAAAATTTTTGCTTTTGAATTGTTCATCAAGGAGTAAGGTTTGTTGATAAATTTTATTTCCAACTGCTAAATAAAAATCAAATCTTTCTTTTGGATCTTTAATATTCATTGCAATATCTTCAAAACGAATTAAATCATCCATTNCATTCTCAATTGTTTCAGATAAATATGGACTTTTGTAATCAATTGGTGGTTTTATTATATCTGGCTTGGTAGCACAACCTACGAATAACAAAAAGGTTAATATTGCAATTTTAACTTCTTTAATTAGCAAATCTAAAACCCTTATTTAAAAATGTTTTATAAAGATTTATTCTTTTGCAAAAAGAAATCTGAAGAAAAAATAGAAGAAGACACAATTTTTCCATCAAAATAAATAATATTTTTTTGTTATTAGCCATTTTATATCCGCACTTTTTCCCTTTCTTCTCAAAAAGGGATCAAAATTTACAACGTTTAACCTAAAAAAAAAGAAAAAAATAAATATTATTTAAAATGATTTAATTAGAGCGAGAGAATTGATTATAGATTTTTTAATTATTTTGGAGAAAACCTTAACATAACNGGTAAATGATCAGAAACTAATTCTTCATATACTTCATATCCACCTAAATAATCTGGTATTGGAAGAGTTTGAACATAGTATTTTGAGTTATCTAAAAGTTCATTTGTAGTTAAAATGTGATCTAAGAAACTAACATAAGGCTCTTTAGGATACGTAACTTGTTTAGGATCATTTATTATTTCTAGATTAACAAAATAAAATCTTTCATCATTTAAAAANGGATCAAAGCTATGCTCACCCGGAAGATCTCTTAAATCATCATTCCAATCACCAAGAATAATAAAATTTGAAAAACCATCATCTATTTCTTTTGAGACATATTGGTGTAACATTTGAGCAGCATTTTTTCTTCTCTGCAAACCTGAGTCACAACACTTTGAATGTAGATTAATTACACTCAATTCCATTTTTTGATCCCCACATTGGTAAATGAAATCGCCTCTTAATGGTGGACGACCAGCAAAATTATAATCATTATCTGCAAAGGGTTCAACTTGTCTTACAAAATCAAACATATCTTTTCTATACACTATTGCTTGGTCCATAAATGATGATTGCTGGGAAATGATAAAATCGTAGTTTGGCAATAACTCCATTAACCTACTAAACCAACCTACATATCTAATTTCTTGGAAAGCATAAATATCAGCATCTATATCCAAAATTAGTTCAGAAAGTGTATTAATAGTTTGATCCCAAGCAGCTGGAAAAAATTCGCAATTCCACGTTATAATTTCTATGTCATTTGTATTAAATGATGGAACATCCCAATCGTTTATTTTACTTTTAAAACTTTTTCCACATTGATTATTATTATCTTTATCCCATTTTATATTTCCATTATATACGAAATTAAGTGCATCATTTACATTANTATCNATTATATCCTTGATTTCTTTATCAAACGTAAAATCATCTTCCAATGTAGTTTGTGATATTCTTCCCTTGACTGCAGATTCATATCCAATGAATGATTTTGTCAATTGGTCAAACTTCATTCTAAAATGACCAAATTCTGTTCCATTACCATAGTTTTGAAAAGTGTATACATGCGAATTAGGATCATAAAATGGCAAAGGATAACCTTTACTAACACCTCCAGAAATAATTATGTCAGCACCCTCAGCAAAATATGCCATTTCTATAGCATTAAGACTGGTATCACTTGGATTCCAATTTAAATCATTTTTCAGCCTTTCAACAAATTTATCATATATGATTTCNCTATCCCAAGGTACACCTGAGCTTGTTAAAATAACAATTAAATCTGCTCCTTTGTTTTTAACAATAGGTATCCATTTTTTTAATGCATCTACTTCAAAATCAATCTCTATACCCTTCAAATTTTCTGCTAGGACCCAATCTTTCAATGATGATGAAACTATTCCAATAATACCAACTCTNATTCCTTTTATTTCTTTAATAATAAATGGANGTAAATTCTTAGAATTTAATTCACAATTATTGCAATTTAAATTTGCTGCCAAAAATGGAAAATTTGATGATTCAATTAAATGATTTAAATTTTTAGAACCTAATATAAAATCATATCTACCAGGCACAAGTGCATCATATCCTATAGTATTATACCAATTTATCATAAATTTGCCACTATCAGATATACCTAATGGGTGCCCCTGAAAAAAATTACCTCCATCTAAAATAAGTAGTTCAGTATCTTGTTTTATTTTTTTTATGTAACTATGCATTGCACTTCCACCAAGGATATTTGGAGGGTATTGGGGGTTCATAAATGTTGCTGATTGTTCGCCCACCATGCCATGTATATCATTTGTAGTAATTATATCAATGAAACCTGATTGAGCAATCAAAGATAAATTACTGAACATTATTATTATTATTATTTTAAAATGATTCATAAAATTTAAAATTTAAACTTATATGAAATAGTTAGCATCATATCAAAATTAGTTTCGGTTATTTTTTCAAAAGAATCAGGATTACTTAAATTATTTTCAGGAATAAATGAATCTACATAAGAATAATTAAGGCTACTATAGTTTGCGGCTAAATCAATAATTAAATTGTTGATATTTTTACCAATACCAAAAGTAAATATTGCATTATCAAGATCTCTTTGAAAAATAGAGTTTTCATATACCATTCCAAATCTTAATGGAGTTTTGTTATTATCTATCTCAATTCCAAAATGAAAGGTTTCTTTATCGTAATAATTTAGTTCTTCATCTGAATTATTAATAAACCAAGCATCTTTCAAAGATGAAATATCTAAGTTTGAATAATTTTGATTGTCATACTGAAAAATAATTGAAGCTGGGATTTCTTGTCTTGGTTTTAATTCAAAACCAAATGATGTTTTTGATGGAATTTTATAATTTCCTAAATTATTTGAATCTCCATTTATTTCTAAGTTTACAGATTCAGTAATACTAAAGGATAAAACTAAATTACGTAATATATTAGTTGTCAATCCAAATGAAAAAAAACTTTCATCAGAAAATTTATAACTTAATGTATCATTATAAACAGTCGGAGATGCAAGATTATTACTTTCGCTAATAACTTCAACAACTCTGTTTCGTTTGATAGTTTCAGAAACTATTTTATTATAGTTAAATCCGAACGAAATACCATACATTTTATAGCTGATTGCAGTAGTTATACTAGATAAATCCCCTGAAAAATTTTCCTTATGATATCCTACCAAAGGATCTCTATTCAAATCATAACTAGCGTCATGAACCGGTTCAATATAATTATATCCATAACTATAATATGGATGATATGCCAATCCTAATGCTAATACATCTGAAACTCCGTAGGATAAACAAGCTGCGTAATAATTAAAATTATTGTCATTAAAAACATATGATGCATCAGCAGTATAACCACCAAATGAATCATTAACTCTTACACTTCTATGTTCTTTGTAACGACTTAAATTTCCAGAAAATGATATATTTAATCCTTCCAGTTTCGTTAAAGCAGATGGATTTGATATGACCCAAAATGCATTATCATCTTTCATCAGACCAGTTTTACCCAAAGCATTACCTCGTGCTGACATTTCCATTTCTGGATTCATAATAAATTGATCAATAGAATAATATGTTTGACTTAACATAAATCCTATACATAAAATTAAAACATAAACATTTTTAAAAAGCATAATCTACCTGTAATCTAAAATCTATATTATTATCTAAAATATTTGGATATTCAATCATATATTGCTCGTTTTGACTTTCACCTGTATTTTCATCGTAAAAATCACAATTCGATGGAATATTGCTAGAACAACCTTTGTAAACGTTAGTAAATGGATAAGTTTTAGTGTGACTTATTTTATAACGAATTGTCATTCTACTGCCTAAATGATATATACAACTTAACCAACTATGCACTGATTGCGTTTCATAATCAAAAATTCTAAAATCGGTATCTTCAAAGCTCCAGAAAAAACCCTCAATAAATGATACTGAGCCTTTCATTTTAAATCTATTATTAAAGTTATGAATCAATGCGAAACCAATTGTTTCTTCGGGTGCACCTATACTACCAACCGACATTGGTTGTGCAGAGTTAGTTTCAGGATCATAAATCTCTGATTCACCAGATAATGCATTATTGGTCAACCTTGGTCTAGGTGAAAAACTAGTAAAGTTATTTGAATAAACTAATTCCAATTGGTCAAAATTAGATAATCTTAATCTAGCTGTTACTCTTGTTTCTCTAGAATCAAAGGGACTAGGATGATAAATATTGTAAGATCCTCTGCCCTGAAACTTTTGTCTGATTTTAATTCTGTAATTAAATACCGGTCTATATTCAATACTAAAAACAGTTCTGAAATATTTTGTATTATCAGCTATTCTTGTCCAATTATCCCAATTCAAAGTACCTACAAAAGACCTATGAAACTGATAACGTGATGATAAATATAATCCTCTTTCTGCCTGTGGTTGGGGATTTGCTGAATATAAGTATCCATAAATAGGATCTTCAAGCCAATAAGTATCCTCAAAAATAGTTGTTTTATATCTTTGATAATTTGAAAAAGATCTTTGGTAAGGATTGTCAAAATCTAATGAATAATCACGATAAAGTGCTATTAAATTAAAATTTTCAAACTGAAAATATGTATTTAAAACTAATCCATATGGTTCATCACCTAATTTGAAAATATTACTATTTTTTGACAACTCACCGTATTCACCCTCAAATACTATATTTTTTTTAATTAATGAAAAACTCAATCCAATAACTCTTCTAAATGAAAGTGCTTTATCCCAAATTGGTGATTGAGCATTAGATCTGTACATTGCTGCAATTTCAGGATCGGCTGAATTACTTAAATACTGCAAATATTTATCATCACCAGAATAATCTACATCAGGACCGCCAATAATTGTCTCCAGTACCATTGGCTCTAATACTCTATCATACAAACTTTCATACAATGTTATACCAAAATTATATCCTGTGATTGGTGTGTATCTTATATTAGCACCCCAGGTAATTTCGTTAACAGAATCAGTTAATTTATTAAAAATTTTAGTTGTGTCAGAATAAATACCATATGGTCTCCTTGGTTGCATAACTATTAATGAAGAAAAGCTTGCTTCAGTTGAATCAGTTTTATCATTATTAATAATCGCATCTCTTGGTTGTTTTGAAATGAAAAAAGAACCTCTTACAAAATCATTAGATAGCTGCAAACCTAGACCTCTTAAAACATATTGTGATGATCTTGATATATCAGAATGAATACCCTCAGCTCTTTTTGTCCATTGATAACCTGTTCTTCTTGGGCTAAAATAATCGGAACTTTCAAAAACAACACCTTGGTTAAAGGATGCGGTGAAATTTCCTAATACAAGCCTATCCAATCTAACTTTACTAAATTGTACTTTTTCGTATGAAAAAGAATATTTCATATTTTCAAACATTGTATTATAAAATAGATTTTGACCAAAAAAGTCATTTTTGATAAATGACTCACCTAAACTTTTATGGTAGCTTAACCCAAATTTTATATGTTGGCCTTTTGATGCTGATAGCCTGATTAATGTTTCAGGATTTGAGCTATTAGAAGTCTCAAAAATATTACTATCTGAATCTGGATTATTCGTTGATGGTACAGTCCGAATTAAACTAGATAGTCTAAAATGAAAATCGCTATCGTTAGAGTCTTCATACAAAATAAAATCTCTTAGGTTTTTATATCCATAATAGCTTATGCCAGGAGAATTTTTTAATTCAAATGTTCCTCTAATTTCACCTCTCTTTTTTTGCAACATTACCGCATTTGCATCAACCGGAGTGATATTAGGCAAAAGCATTATATCATCATAATTCATTTTATTTATATTCATCGGTTCATAGAATCTATCTAACCAAACTTCTGATAAACCTTCTGAGTTACCATCTGAAGATAACCAATTTTCTAGTTTGTAGGAATTTGAAGAGATTTTTTTTTGCGTATCACTAACATAGGGTAGCTTAACATTTACGACTTTTTTTAGCAAACTTACATCATCAGAAGTAATTTCTTTTATATCTAGTAAATCATATATATTTGATATAAAGCCTCTATCAATTAGATAGTCCTGAATTGCTTTTTGCTTAACAGTTGATATAGGCAATTCTTTAAGTTCAGATTCAGTAATTGTATTTATATTTATTTTTGAAGAAAAAACAAAATGAGTCAAAATAATGTAAAAAATTATTTTAATCATTTATTCAAACTATATCCAAAAGAAAACTGATGGGTAAGAGGAAGAACGTGATGAGTTAGTATTGAATATTGTACTATAAAATTTTCATAATTTATTTCAATACCAGATCCTAGTCTATTTGGATTTGATTGGCCACCAATATTGATAGAAACTAAATTAGATAATCTATATTTCATTCCAAATTTAACTTGTATAGTTTGTCCTAAAAGTCTATCGATAACAAGTGATGTCATCAGATCATTAATAGGATAATAAGTTGTTCCAATACTTAGTCTTCTATTTAGAGGTTGACTCGATAATTCAGTACCAATGGATGGTTGATTAATATTTTTAATAAAAACTCCAACTCGATACTTATTTCTCAAGGATGCTTGAAAGCCTATATTCAATCCAATGATATTTGTTTTGCCTAATTGAACTCCATCAGAGCCATCTCCTGACATTCCTGCCGACTGACCTAAGTCCCAACCCAATACGTTAACAGTATAACCTAAAGATAATGTTGAATTCATATCATTAAGCAAATGCATAGCGTGAGAAAACCCAATCGATGTTTCAGATGAAATATCTTTATCTTGATATGATACTGTCATATCCTGTATAGATAATCCAAAACTTCCATATTTATTTGAAGGTATGATAATATCAGCATTACTATAGGGAAAAAAAGATTGATTATATAATTTTGAATAACCAAAACTAACTTTGATATGATCAACTTCTACTATTCCAGATGGATTATGATATAAACTCCAATTATCTCCTTTATTAGCAACAACCGCACCACACAGCGATGATGCCTCATACCCAGTATATGCATAATCTGTTATAGATTGTGACAATAGCCTAGATGATAATAATATTAATATAATAAATTGCTTTATCATTATAATTTAGCACCTACTACAATCGGAGCAATTGCTGTTTGTGATCTTCCGGTACTAAAACCTGTTGCTTCTATGTGCATCATATATGTTCCTGGAAGTACCAACTCTCCTAAATGTGTTCTACCATTCCAGGTATTTGTTTGTGTACCGAATGGAGGAATGCCATCATATAGAGTTGTAATAAATCTTCCTGATAAATCAAATATTCTTATTATAAGTCTATCATAATCGGGTGCGTGAAATGTGTATTCAATGTTCTCATAGGCTGAAGGAACAAAAGGATAGGGTTGCACATCTAAAGTTAATGTTTCAGTATAATTTCTCCAGTTTTCAGTTTGAAAATCTTCAACATCAACTATCTTTATTTGGATTTTCCCTAAATAGTAGTCAACTGTTCCAGATGCTCTTAATACATATCGATTAAATGGACTATTACTAACATCACTGTATTCTGAATTTGTTAGACTCCAATCATCTTCTGATATTACTAGTTCTATTTTATTACCATCAATATCTTCAATATCAATTATATCAATACCTCCAGGATTGAAATGATCAGTTATCATTCCTTGAATTGTAACTTTAGTATAATCATATTGACCGTTCAAAACATCTTCGATTGAAACACAAGTAGAACAATTATAATAAAAATCTTCTAGTTCATCGCATATCAAATCATTATTTTCATCATTTTGACATAATCCATCACAATTATAGTATTCTTCAGGATATATACAACTTTCATCACTTTGTGTTGCATTTTCATTAAAATTACAGGCCGTTGGATTTGTGCATCCAAACACTATATATGGATTATCAATAATTTCCCAGGTCATTAATAAATTTTCACTTGTTTCATCGTGACCCGTTATTCCATTGCCACCTAATTTATTTTCGTCAAGTTCTAATAAATTTTTTCTTTGATAAGATTCACCATAAGAATGAACTATTTGATATATTTGATCTTCTTTTGGAGTATCTGAAAGATAGTTTTCTATATTGGTCTTATCAATTTGAAACTGTTCCATGTTTTGGTCTGGATTATTAGGATCATAATCATTCACATTCCAAACAAAATAATCAACGTCTTGAACCACGTTTGAACTACCATCCCATTCAAATAGAACTAAAGATTCTCTGTTATCATCTAAAGGTGAAGAAGATCCCAACTGTACTAAAATTCCCACATCTCCTTCTAATTCATTAGTTTCATCATCATTTGCTAATGCATAGTCACAGGAAAAACCATAATAGCTAGAAAATACATCAGATGTACTCATGCTAATAATTATTGAATCTCCAGGGTCTATATGATCATCAGGAAAATTAATGAAAAAATCAAAGGGGTTATTGCTCCAATGATCTTGACTAGATGAAATATTATAATATTGATGTGAAGCTGAATTGGCATCAGTTAAGTAATAATTATCTAAATTGATCGATTCAGTAGTAGGATTAATGATCACAACCATTTCTGCAGAATCAGGTGCTATAACAATATTCTTAAATAAAAGGTGATCTGACTGTCCAAAAAGCGAGCAGATTAAAATGAAAGAATATAACCTAGAATTTTTCAAATTGATATCTAAATTTATTTATTAGTTCTAAGTTTGAGTGAACTTTTGAATTCTTTTTCGTACTGAAATGGTTCTGAGCTTTGCAAAGTCAGATTCAAAATTTCACTTACAATCGTTACAACGTCTAAAACATCTAAATTTCCATCTAAATTTACATCTGAAATACAAAATTGATTATCATTTAATTGTTCATTACCTAAAACTGCACCAACTACAAAAACAACATCTAATACATCTAAACTTCCATCTAAATTTACATCGCCATTCGCATTGCAGCTGTCTGAACCAGTATTTATATCAGATTCGTTTCTTGGTAAAATTCTGTATTCACCATATGCATAATTAACCACACCTACTATAGAAGTAATTGTTGATCCTTCAGAAAATGAATCCATAGATCCATCATAAAAATAATCATCAATCATGCAATCTCCTGAACCGTCGCTAACTGTCCACTCACCATATTCATTTGGTGTTGATGTTACAAGTAAGTTATCTACCTTAACAAGCATACCCTCATATTGCTCAGCATTATAAGAACAACCACCCATCAAATCAGATGTTGATATTAATGTAGGCTCAACAATATTATCTGTTGATATTAAAACACTTGATATCGAATTAGTAATTTCAGTTAAACCGTAATACTCTTCAACCTCTGCAATTAATAATAGCTCATCTCCAACTTGCGGATCAATAGAATTGTCGTATACATAAACCCCAGCAAATGTATCAGCATTAGGGTCTTCAAAATAAAAATTAGGGTTTGATCCTGGCTGGATTGCAGTTACTATTCCAGTAATTGTGACAACCTGACCATTGTAAGGCGATGGATAACAGTCATTTCCTGAACCGGGATCTGATGTTTCTTGTATCACAGATACACTCATTCCACCTCCCAATATCAAAATAGAAACAACATCAGAACTAGACGAGCCCTCGTTATCATAAACTTCAAGTTGAAATTCTAATGTACCCTCAGATGGAGCAGTGAATGACACTTCTGGTTGGTCATAGCTACTTAGAGATACAGTTGGACCCGCTATTTGAGTCCATACATAAGCTATAATAGATCCATCAATATCTGAAGAATTACTTCCATTGAGAGTAACAAAAGCACCAGCATCAACTACCTGATCTTCACCAGCATCTGAAACAGGATTTATGTTTGCATTAGGGTCTACAATATGAAAACCTAAATTACTCCAAGTATTTTGATCAAAAATATCCCATTCGCATGATTCTTCACTTGATGATACTGACCATTCACTACCTGATGTAATTCCAGTCTTTCTGACTAATGTGTGATCTTTTGTTGCATCAGATACACCACATGCTTCCCAAGCAGAACCTGGATCATCATTCCAATCTCCAATCCAATCCAATGCAGTAAACGCATTCTGACTTCCATATACCAAAGCAAAACCATCATCTCCATTACTTAAATAGGTATGTGTTTCATCGCATTCATTCATAATAAAAGGATCAGACGAGCCATGACAAATCACGTATACATCCCCAGGCTCAATAATTGCTCCATTATCAAATGCGTTCCAATAATCGTAATTACCATTATCTCCACCATTTGTAGCGTTAGGGTAGGCATAACAAGACAGATCAATAGTTAGGTTACTAGGATTGTAGATTTCTAAATACTTATTATTACTGGATCCTTCGGCATATTCTGAAAAGAATAAATCAACTGATTCTTGATCGCAACTAAAACACTCAGGATTCCCTTCACAATCAAAATCATCACAATCAACATAGCCATCTTGATCATTGTCTAAATTATCAGAGCAATCTGTTTCTATACAACTTAAATCATCATCACAATCAAAATCATTACAATCAATATATCCATCTCCATCATCATCTATACCATTACCACAGTCTTCAGATGGACAATTTGAATCTCCATCACAATCAAAATCATTACAATCAATATATCCATCTCCATCATCATCTATACCATTACCACA
>NZTO01000055.1 GCA_002703375.1 Fidelibacterota bacterium
TTCCACCAATAACATACGACGCTGTCCATGTAGTTCCACTAACATATTCGCTTGTTGCAATATATTCCATTTGAAGATTTGATATGTCAAAATCATATGAACCGCTCACTTGCGAAAAAACCAATTCATAATCATTTAAATTCTGTATTTTGTTTTCACTAATTTGCACAGAGTCTAAATCCGGCTCCGGTTCAGGCTCGGGCTCGGGCTCGGGCTCCGGTTCAGACTCAGGCTCGGGCTGGGGTTCTAGGGTTGTTACATTATCAATATCGATATTTTTTTGAGAATTAGATATTGTTATATTTGATGTTTCCATTAGACTAGTATATATAATATCATTTCATTTATATTTGATTTATGAAATAATATATTTATTTTTTATCGTTTTCAATTAATAATCCAATATCCAGTGAATTTCCTAAATCTTTCTTAATTGATTCAAATGCATCTTTTTTATCGCCTCCACCACCGGTAACCTGTTTCACCATATTCATAAAAGAATTTGCTCCTATTTCTGTATTAGCCCAGTCCGGATTTTGTTTTTCCCATTCTTTTATTTTCAATATTTGTTTTTTTGAAACGGTGTCAATACTTTCATCTATTTTTTGATTCGTATTATCTTCGACCCAGACATCTTCATCTTTAATGTAAAACTGTTGATTTTTTTTATCACTATAATGAATCGGTCTCTCTTTTGGTTCTAATTGATTCAAATTTTTTACAAATATATTCGTGATCCCTTTTATGTAACCATTATCTCTTGTGTAATCCAAATCCTCCAAATTTAACTTTAATGAATCCATAAAATCGGTGAGGTTCATTGCATTTGGACACTCGTTCTTTAAAAATAGATTTATTGTCATTGTATTATAATTATTTGTTGTGTTTCCTACTTTTGAAACTAAATTATTTATGACTTTATTATTAGATGTAACCGTATCTTCAAAAGAAGATACAAGGCTTGTAATATTTTTATGATGTTGTCTTATCAATTCTTCCACTTTGTCTATTGGAATACTTTCTTGTTTTTTATCGGAACTATCATAATTAATTTTTTTACATAATTTTTCGTGTTTATATACACTATTTTTATGTTTATATAATTTTTTACAGTTTGGACACTTATATTGGTAATCTTTTTTTTTATGAATGTTTCTTAAATGTTTTTTTGTTAATAAATGTTTATTAAAATCATTTTTATTTTTTGTTTTATAGTCACACTCGATACAATACAACTTTCCATCATTATGATTTTTCATTTTATATAATATAAATATTTTTATTTTTAAGTAGTTTATGCTCTTGCGATTTTTTTAAGTTGGATTATTTTTTTTTTACTCTTACCAATTATGATGCCGTTTTAATTTTTAAAAATGCCAAAAATGAAAAATTATGCTTTGCCAAAAAATTAGTCCTTTTTAGACTAATTTTGTCACTATTTTTTGGCCTTTTTTTGTGACGATGTCAATAAGGCACCTTTTTTTTGCAAAAAAAAAATGAGACTTTCACCCCGCTGCGATTTTTTAAAAAAAAAAATCGCAGCGGGAAACATGGTTTCAAAACTTTTTTTTGAAAAATGACACCAGACCTAATATCGTCCTTTTTTTTTCTGAAATGTACTGTAGTCGAAATCGCAAGACTGACTTCAGTAAGGACCTATCAAAATGCATCATAGTTATGTCATGAAAAAAGCAGTCGCACATACAGATTTTTTACCACATTTTGGAACATTTTTCAGAACTCAAAAAAAAACGAAAAAAAAAACATCCAAAAGTACCTTTTTTTAAGCAGAGCATAAGGTCCCTACATAAAATTTTCAGGTTTTTTCAAAAAACTCCTACATAACAGTCTAAAAACCCATTTTTTCAAAAAAAAAACAAAAAAAAAATTCTATTTTCGGATTTTTCGGAGTTTCTGATCTCCAATTTCTGAAATTCTGTGAAAGGGTTTTTAAAAATATTTTTTTTTGTTTTTTTAAAGGAAATCTCAATTTTTAATTTTCATCATCACACCACCATGACCATTTTTCATAAGGACAACACAAAATACGTTTGTTTATCAAAGTATGTTGTTGTATGGTTGTACAAACTCCCATATTCTCAAGGTCTTCGCTTGAGTTTATAGAACGTTTTGCATTAACACCACATTTTACACAATACAGAATACAGTATCCTGATAGGGAATTAAACTTAATTTCATGGGTTCTTGATTTTAAATAACAAGGTACTTCCATCATTTTTTCTTTTGCTTCTTCGTAGGATTTATTGTTATCATATTCATTTTCTATGTAATCAACTGTTTTATTACAAACTGAACAATGGAGTTGTTTTTTGATTTGTATTCCGTCTAAACCATATTTTAAATAACAATAAGCAAGATGTAAATAGAAATCGTATTCGCTGTCTTGGTCATATCCGGTATTGGAATCATTTAAAAGATCATAAGCACGATAAGATATATTTTTTATTTCTATGGGATATAATCCACGAATCATTTTTAAATCGCATATTATACTAGAGAATTTAGTTATTTTTTCCTTATTTTTGCACAGTATATTCCATAAATGATGGAAATCATCGGGGATCATATTTTCTTTAAGTTGTTCCAGTGACCATGTTTTATGGCGACCGTAATCCATTTTATAAATATATAAAATAATTACGAATATTCAATTTTTAAAATTATAATAATTTAAAAAATTGAAATAAAAGTATGCGATTTAATTATTTTAAATCATGTTTCCGCGAAATATTACGCGAATTACAAGCGATATTATTAAAAAAACACCATATACATTTGATGTTTTATGGAGTAAAGGCAATTTGATGTTGATTGAAATGAATCCAAAGTATCCTACCGGTGTTGGAGACCCACCAGATTATGATATGCTTGCGAATCAAGAAGGAAATTTTGAAATCAAGGAGATAAAACCTCCACCGGTAATTCCTGATTATAAACGAAGTGAACTATATTCAACGCAAAATAGTCATAAACTTTTGCAGGCATATTTATAATTCATATCTTGACAGTTGTATTTCTGTAACTCCTGTTTCCAAATTATCTTTAACAAAATCAGTAATATATCCTTCTTCCAAACAAGTTTCATAGATAGTTCTTATTGCATATTTTTTATTTAATCTTTCCATGAATACTTCAACAGGTACGGTTTGTTCCCAGAATTGCAGGTCCGTTACAAGGGTATATACATCATTTTTTAATTTAAATCCCAGATATTTATTATTTTTTTGTTTTATTGCGAGATCCACCAAGACTTCTTCATTGTATCCTAATACAAGAGTAGGTTCATCATAAATTTCAAAATCATTATTAAGGTCATATAGTGATTTTATGAGAATATCTTTATCTTTAATTTTTGTACCAATTACACTGAAATGGGAATTTAATTTTGTAGGGGTCCTTTTTTTAATGGGTAAATTGTAAAATGCATAAGATATATTTAAAAGTGAAAGTAGAAGTAAAAAACGAAATTGCATATGTATATATATCATGCTACTTTTTTAATTGTATTTAATAATAATTATATTTATTTAATAAAATTGAACCTACTTAAAAATAAAAAAGAAAAGGTAATAACATGTCTTCCGATAAAGGCTTAGCGGAACAATATCAAAAGAAAACTGATAAAGAACATATTTTGGACAATCCAGATACTTATATTGGTTCTGCAGAAAATACGGATGGAGACTATTATTTATATGATAGTGAGACAAAACGTATTAAAACCAGAACTGCAGTAGTAAATCCGGGATTGTATAAATTATTCGATGAAGCAATTGTGAATTGTCGAGACCATGCAGTGCGTATGAAGGTATCCATGGAAAAGTGTAAACCAAATACTATACCTTTGAGTACTATAGAAATTACTATTGGAGAAGATGGTACTATTACAATGTATAATGATGGTAATGGTATTGATATTGCAATGCACCCCGAACACAAAATATGGATTCCAGAGATGATTTTTGCGCATTTAAGAACTGGAACAAATTATGATAAGAAGGAGAAAAAGATTGTAGGCGGAAAAAATGGATTTGGTTCAAAGTTGATTTTCATTTGGTCTACGTATGGAAAAATAGAGACAATTGATCATGTTCGCAAGAAAAAATTTACCCAAGAGTATTTTAATAATCTTGATAAAAAGAGCGAACCGATAATTAAAACATGTAATACGCGCCCTTTTACAAGAATCACATTTAAGCCCGATTATAAACGATTGGGTATGGAAACCCTAACAAAAGATATGATTGATTTATTTGTAAAACGGATTTATGATATTGCGGCGGTTACAGACAAGAACATTAAAGTAAAATTAAATGGGCAATTGATTCCCTTGAAAACTTTTCAACAGTATGTAGATTTATATATAGGTTCTAAAGATGATACAAAGAGAATTTATGAATCATTTGACGAACGTTGGGAATATGCAGTAGCAATTTCACCGAGTGAAGAATTTGAGCAAGTATCATTCGTGAATGGTATATTTACGGGTAAGGGTGGAAAACACGTAGAGTATATACGAGATCAGTTGATTAGAAAATTGGTAAAATACATACAAACAAAAAAAAAGATTGATGTAAAACCTAATACTATAAAGGAACAATTAATGTTATTCTTGCGTTGTGATATTGAAAACCCTTCTTTTGAAAGTCAAACAAAAGATTATATGAGTACACCTACTTCAAAGTTTGGTTCAACGTGTACGATAAGCGATAAATTTATAGATAAAGTTGCAAAGATGGGTATTATGGAAATTGCATGTAAATTAACTGAAGTAAAACAACACAAAGACGTTAAAAAAAGTGACGGTATTAAAGTAAAAAGAATTAGTGGTATTCCAAAATTAGTCGATGCAAATAAGGCAGGCACCGAAGAATCTTATAAATGTACGATTATATTTTGCGAGGGAGATTCAGCAAAGGCAGGAATCATTTCTGGTTTAGATAAGGAAGACCGTGATTATATAGGAGTTTATCCTATGAAGGGAAAATTATTTAATGTTCGTGGTGAATCTATAGCAAGAATTGGAGATAATAAGGAGATTGTGGAGATAAAGCAGATACTTGGTTTAGAAACCGACAAAATGTATGAAACCGTTGAGTGTGTTAAAAAGGGATTACGTTACGGAAAAATATTATTCATGACAGACCAAGATTTGGATGGTTCTCATATTAAAGGATTGGGCATAAATTTATTTCAATCGCAGTGGTCATCACTTTCAAAATTAAATATTATTGGATTTATGAATACCCCTATATTGAAGGCGCGTCGAGGACAACAAGAATTGGTATTCTACAATGACGGTGAATATGAGGAATGGAAAACTGCAAATAATGATGGAAAGGGTTGGAAAATAAAATATTACAAGGGTTTGGGAACAAGCACTGGCAAGGAGTTTAAGGAGTATTTTAAGAATAAAAAAATTGTTTACTTTATGCATACAGATGAAAGTGATGATGCTATTGATATGGTTTTTAACAAAAAAAGGAGTGACGACCGAAAAAAATGGTTGTCTAATTATAAAAGAAACTGTTGTCTAGATACAAATAAAGAATTTGTATCTTATGAAGAGTTTGTAGATCGTGAAATGAAGCATTTCTCAAAATATGATTGCGACCGTTCTATTCCAAATGGTATGGATGGATTAAAAACAAGTCAAAGAAAAATATTGTTTGCAGCATTTAAGAAAAATTTAAATAATGAGATAAAGGTCGCTCAATTTAGTGGTTATGTATCAGAGCATTCCGGTTATCATCACGGGGAAGCAAGTTTGAATGGTGCTATTGTAAACATGGCACAAAATTATGTAGGTTCAAATAATATTAATTTATTTATGCCAAATGGTCAGTTCGGTACAAGATTGCAAGGTGGAAAAGATAGTGCAAGTGAGAGATATATATTTACACAACTAAACAAAATAACTCGTTATATTTACCCAGAGAAGGATGATAATATATTAGATTATCTTGATGATGATGGTATGCCAGTAGAACCAATATTCTACGCACCAATCATCCCAATGGTTTTAGTAAATGGTAGTAAGGGTATAGGTACAGGATTTAGTACAGATATCATGTGTTATAATCCCGCAGATATTATAAAATATTTGAAATATAAACTTTTCGGTGGTAATGTTCCAGATGAATTAATTCCTTATTATGAGGGATTTAAGGGTAAAATATCAAAAATCGATGTAAATAAATATTTAATTTCTGGTGTATATGAAAAAACCGGCACAAATACACTGCGTATAACAGAACTACCTATTGGCACATGGACTGATGATTATAAAAAATTTTTAGAAAGTCTAGTGGATAATAAACGCGGAAAAAAGACAGGACACGTGAAAGATTTTACAGAGATATGTACAGATAAAATGGTCGATATTTCAATCACATTTCATAGTGGAAAAATCAATGAATTGGAAAGCGAAAAAGCAGATTTCGGTTGTAATGGTTTAGAAAAATATCTTAAATTATACACAACAAATACACGAACAAACATGAATCTATTTGATGAGAATGAATCTCTTAAATTATTTAAAACAGCAGAGAGTATTATTGACCATTATTATTCTGTAAGATATGTGCTGTATAAAAAAAGGAAGGAGTATATGTTAAAAGCCTTGAAGCATGAATTGATGATTCTATCCAATAAATCTAAATACATTCTTGAAATATTAGAAGGAACCATAGATTTAAGAAGAATGAAAAATGATGATATTATTAGCATGTTTGAAACAAAAGGATATGATAAACATCATGATGATGATGAGTACAAATATTTGATTAAAATGCCAATGGATAGTGTAAGTCAAGAAAATGTCGATAAAATAATGAAAGACCGCGAGATAAAACAGAATGAATTTTCTAGATTATCATCTATGACAATAGAAACCATGTGGAATGAAGAACTAGATAATTTAGATAAATATTATAGGATTTACCAGAAAGAAAGGGCTGCAAGTATGTTAGAAAAGGCCATTAAAAAAAAGTTTAAAAAAAAGAAAGGTACTTAAAAATAATATACATAGTATTAATAATAAACTTTATGAATAAAATATTAAGTACAAGTTCTCTTATTGATATTTCTAATTCAAACTGTAGTTCTGCTGAGTTATTAAATAATAGTTTTTATAATGATTTAGGAGAGATAATGGAAGATCCAAAATACACAAACTTTTTTGATAAATATTTTTCAACTACATTAGATATTCAAAGCACTCTTTTTTATATGAAATTGTATCGAGAACTTCAAATAAAATATAAAGATAGAAAAGGAATTGACCTAGATAAAATGACAAATATTGCGGTAATAAACTATATTATGAATTTACCCGATCTAAGACGCTCTGTTATGAAAGCAATTGTTGATAATTATAGTGACGATTCTAAAATTAAAAAAGTTATAAGTGAAACAAATTTATTGACAAACTAATTTTAAATAAAGGGATTTGTTTGTAATGTATTGGTTTTATAGGTTGAAGATTCTGGTCTTTCCATAGGAATTGCTAAATTACTTACGTCGTGTAAATATGTTAAATATCCTTTTGCTTCTCCGTAAACTTTAGGAATGCAATAATCTAAGACAATGCTATTTAATTCATTGATTTGTTCTTTTATATTATTTGGTAGATTTGCAGAATTTTGTAAAAATATGCTTCTCATGATAACTTTTAGATTATCTTCATTTTGAGGAGAAATAATATACGACCCTTTAGAAAGATTATAAACACCTACTCTTAATCCATTTTGTATAATACGTATATTTTCTTTTGAGAAATATGCAACACTTAGATCACTAGTAATTATATTTCCGTTTAGTGCATCTCTAAAGTCGCTGGATTCGATAGGTATTTTATCCTTTAAATCGAATAAAGTATTTATATTTGGTTTCTCAATATCAACTCTTCCGTTCATATAAAGTTTAAAAAGAAAAAAAATATATGAATTTATTATAAATGGATACTGTAGAAATAGTAATTATTACTATTGCAATTGTATTACTAATTGTTCTATTATACACTTTTAATTATATGATTTCTGAATCAAATAAAACTATGGAATGGCCGCCAAAGAGTCAGGTAAGGAATTGTCCAGATTTTTGGACTGACGTGGACTCCATTAATGTACCCGGATTATGTCAGGATGAAAAGGGCCTATTGGATGCAAGCTGTTCAAGCTTTACTTACGATAGCGGTACCTCTGTCCACACATTTGACAAATATAACCAAGGTTACACATTAGGGTATCTAACGGAAGTGCAGGAGTCTAATGATGATTCTACTGAGTTGGCGATAGATGTATCCACTGATGGCAAGACATTAGCTCTTACTGATGCGGATGGTAACACTATCTCGAATAACGTGAAGGCGACGTACGCTTATTTTGATCCGGAAGCAGGGACCGATGAAAAAAAAAATTGGAAAAAATGGGTTAAAAAATGTGGTATAAGTTGGGATGGAATATCAAATGTTGTAGATACTAGTGAATAATAAAGTATTTATTTAGATAAATTAACTTTTTTATAATTAAAAATATTAATTTATAATAAATGGATTCTAAGGAAATGTTAATTGTAATAACATCATTAATTATAGCAATAATTGCATTACTGGTATATAATACGGCAATGGATTCATATGACGATGATATAGTTTGGCCTCCGGTGACAAGAAATTGTCCGGATGGTTGGAAAGAGGGTAGTCAACCTGGATATTGTTATGTTGATCCATCAAATGTAAGAATAATCGATAAACTGGATGAGAACGGGTGTACAGGATACAGTTTCGGTGTGCCTGAATATGATATTGATAAATTCGGTGTTGATGATTACTTCGATCTAAGTGATAATAAAGGAGAAACAATAACAAAAGGGACCAAAGAAAAATTTACTTACGCGTATTTTGATCCAAATATTAGTAATAATTATAAAGAAAAAGAGAAGAGAGCAAAATGGCTTTTAAAATGTGATATGGAATGGGAAGGTGTTGAAAAAAAATATAGTGAAGAACCCGATAGGGATCGTGAGGAAAAACAGAAAAAGCGTAATAAAAAGAATTCAATATTATTCTCGGTCGGTATATCTTTGATTCTGCCTTTTATTTTATATTTTATTTTACTCATGATTAGGCCGTCTGACACGGCAACAGGTATACCCAGTTTTACGCTGCCTATGGAAATTGTGATTGTGATGCTCCTGATTGGTTATTTGTTCTTTGGTCATTTGATCTATTTTTTATTTCAACAGGTTATTTTAAAACATGATTATAAACCATTTCCTAGTTTGGGTTTTAGTTTCGGTTTACCAGTAGCAGTAGTATTCATTATACTTTTTTTATTTTATAATCGTAAGGAAATTATATCGGGTGTGGTTAAGTTTTTGAGGAATTTGAGGGTAGTTATTCCGATTATTTTGGTTGTTGCGGTTGCGGTTACCGTGGTGTATCTTTTGAAGCGCGAGGGGTACGGGCGCGGGAATTCCTAGAGCCGACCCCAACAGTGCAGTGAGCAACCGGGAAAGTGCGGGCAGTGTGGTGTGATGGCAACGGGTAGGGTATGATCTGTGAAAGGGAAAATATTATATAAATAACATAAATGTAAATAATAAATAATATTTATTATTTATGGAAGAATATGAAGACTATCTAGATAGATTTATAAAAAGAAATAAAGTACACATTTTATGTTGTAAAGAATGTGGATATGAAATGCTCATTATTATTTCAAAGGCCGGTACTCTATGTGATTTGTATAGAATTGTAGAAATGGAATTAGATAATAAAGATTTTGAATTATATGTTAATTATGCAGACAATTTTAAAAATAAGATAGAAAACAATAATACTTTAATCAAAGACTTTTTGATCGAATTGCGTAATGTACATAACAATGAACCTGTATACCCATTACCAAAACCAGTAGTATATAAATTATGGTTAAAAGATAAATAAGTTAAAAAACTTAAAATAGAATAGGATAATATATTATGGATGAATTAGATATTGATGAAATATTGGATAGAATGGAAATAAAAGAAACGATAATATCAATATTAAATAATTTTGAAAGTAGTAAGAAGGAAATAAATATTAAAAGAGGTATATATATATATGGAAATCCGGGTACCGGAAAAAGTTATTTGGTGAAATCAATATTAAAGGAATTGGATTACGATGTAATATTATTTGATGCGGGGGACATAAGAAATAAGTCGGTAATAGATACAATAACAAAATATAATATGGCAGATAAAAATGTGTTGAGTATGTTTAAAAAGGAAAACAAGAAAATAGCAATAATTATGGATGAGATAGATGGTATGAACAATGGGGATAAGGGAGGTTTAAACACGTTAATAAAATTAATAAGACCAAAGAAAACAAAAAAACAGAAGATGGAGGATTTGACGATGATACCAATATTATGTATTGGTAATTATGATATAGATAAAAAGATAAGGGAGTTGATGAAAGTGTGTCATATAATAGAATTAAAGGATCCGCCGGAAGATAAAATGGGATTAATTATAGATAGAGTGTTTACGGGTTTAAGTAATAAAACAAAATTAGAAATAAAGAACTACGTGAACAGTGATTTAAGAAAACTAAATATGACATTTGATATTTTTAAAAAGGATAATGGGGATTTGAATAATATAAATACGATTTTTCAAAGTAAAACATCGAGTGAGGATGTGAAATCGGTAACAAAGAAGTTATTAGTTAATAGGAATAGTATAGATAATCATAATAGAGTAATAAGTGAAACAGATAGGACTATTATAGGTTTATTGTGGCATGAGAATATAGTAGATATATTATCAAAATTTAAAAAAGAGGATGGTATAAATTTATATTTACAAATATTGGATAATTTGTGTTTTGCGGATTATATAGACAGAATAACGTTTCAAAAACAGATATGGCAATTTAATGAGATGAGTTCTTTGATAAAAACATTTTTCAACAACTATTTGCTTCATAATAAGGGGGAGGATATAAAATATAATCCAACAGAATTAAGATTTACAAAGGTTCTTACAAAGTATTCTACGGAATATAACAATTTAATATTTATTCATATACTTTGCCAGGAATTAAATATGGACATAAAGGACATGTTTGGTTATTTTGCGTATATAAAAAAAAGGTATAATTTAGATGGTGATGAACTGTATAATAAATTTTTCGAATCTTATGAAATAACAAAGTTAGATATATCAAGGATGTATAGATATTTGGATTATTTAAATAATGAGGAGTGCGAAATTATTGAGAATACAATTATCGAGAATACACCTATTCAACATTAACATATTGTGGTATGATCACGGGTATAATAGGGAGGTTTATAATTTTAAGTTTATTATCATCGATGGCATATTTTTTTTTAAATATCTTTGTTTCCAATGATTTAAGTTTTAAATTCATTTCTTTTGCGGTGATAACATGATGTGAAGAGTTATAAAACTCATGTAATTCTTTTTTGGAGTCTTTTAATTCTTGATTTAATTTTTCTATTTTATTCATATATTTTTTGAGTAATTTTGGGGCGTGATTTTTTTTAGAAAACTGTTTTAGAATATTGTATCTTTCTTTGTGTTGTGGCGTTAGAAACCTGCTTCTATGAATAGTAGATCCGGGGGGGATGAATTCGCTTGCGGTTCCATATGTTCCGCATATTTCTTCATAATGATTTATTCCGGAATTTCCACAGAGGGGGCAACGATTATTTCTGGTTCTAAACCATGCAATGATACAATCGGTGTGGTAAGTATGTTTGCATTCTTTCAGGGTATGAAGCGGCGTGTTAGTTTCATGGAGTAGAGGCAATTGGCATATAGCACAATTATCATCTGTGTTATTCAGATCAACTTGAAATATATTCATATGATATAAGTAGAAATATTATTTATATCATTTAGAGCGGTTTAGTTCCATTAATAACAAATGGTAAATAAGAAATAGCGGCGTTTTGAATTTCCAGGTAGGAATTAGCGGGTATGTTATCTAAATAGTGAGGGTTTGTTCCTAACAAGAGGGAGGATGCAATGAGTGCTAAAATACTTATATAGTTTGAATTATCTTTTCCGTATAAAACGGGAATGGTTTTAATTTGATTTTTACAATCTTCATCGATATCTTTGTTATCTATGATATTACTGGCAGCGAATAGTGTTAGGCTGCATGGGAGGTAATCTTGTGGAGAATAAAATATATTGTAATTGTGGTCATGTAGTACACATGGAATAATAATAGAACATAAGGTCCACATGATGGATATATAAATAGGTTTAAAGGGTCCAAGGCCGGGTTTTATTTTTTTATATGCATTAAGGGATTGTAATATAAAAACAAAGGGTAAATTGTAAATATAGTTTTCATCGTACAACAGTATTGTTAAAATACTTAAGTAGGAGAACATGAGTGATTTATAAACTAATCTCTGATCATTATATATGGTTTCATAGAATTCTTTTTTGGTAGTATTGTAGGGAGTCATGTGATATTCTATAGCATCATTGTAACGGTCAGTACCGTAAGCGTAATATCCAAGTAGAAATTGCAGAGCCACGTATTTTATTCCAATAATATTTTGTCCATAATGAAGTGTGGTATAAGTATTTTGAAAGATGGTGAGGGGGATACCGATATCAGCGCCGGGGAAAGGGTTGCGTAGTTTCATGAGAGGGGGTGTATGTAGGAAGGTGGGATTTGAAATGATGGGTAATTTTTTAGAGAGTTGGAGAGATTTTATAAAGTATTTCATTATTTTATAAAGTAATGAAATATATTTAATTCAATAATCCTACAAAGAGTTTTCAACCAGGGAATAATAAAGTTTGAGTAATTCAGAACCCATGTCATCTCCATATTGAGCCAATTTAATACTTATAAGTATTAGTTTTTTTTGTATATCGTGGGGTATAGAGGGGTTATTAAGAATATCATTAATGTATATATTATTGGCGTGAAGTATTTGGTGTCCAATTTGATCTACATGCGGTAGTGCTGAAGATACAAATTTAACGGTTTCTTTACCTATATTTTGGTTTAAAATTTCAATATTGTCGAGGAATTCTTGATAAATATTGGGAGATTTATTTATATCGTGAATAGTCGAGAAAAGATTCGGTTCGAAGTATTGTTTAGAATCTCCTAATTTATCATATTGTTCATAAATTCTATTATTTAGTGAAAGAAAATGGGATAAACGAAGGGCGAAAGAAGAACCCAAAATCCCAGACAAAAAGAAAAATTTTAAACCTCTCATTATATATTGCGAATAAATTAATTTTAAATATAAATTCACTTAAAAGTAATTTAATAATGGAATAAAATGCGTTCACTAGAAATTATTTGGTTTATGAATTTATTTTTCATGGCATCATGTTATGTTCCCACGCGAGTAAGAAATTATTTAATTTCAGGAAATTTTTATAAGAGATATGAGAATATAGAAAAAACGACTCCTTATGAGAATCAGTGTTTATTTTATACGGGCGGGAGTTCATTTATTCCCGGGGAGTTGTATAATTCATTTTTAACTAAAGTTGCAGAGAAGAACATAACGGTAACTTTGGTCAATAAGGAGATACGAGACCAGCATATAATACTAAAGTCATTGACAAATAACATGCCGGTTACGGTAGTAGGGCATTCATCGGGTGCGATTGAGGCATTAAAGGCGTGTAATTATTTGGATAATGTTAAGAATATTGTGCTACTTGATCCGGTGGATACGCGATTTGCATTTGATAAAGAAAACAAGGATAAAATAATCGAGCCTAGGTACAAAGTGGACGATATTCTTTTCTTGAATGCGCAGAAATCATATGAGTGGCGCGTGTTTCCATTTCGCATACCTTTTATTCCTGCTTTTGCACTTACAAAAGAAAATGTGAAATTTGATAATAAGAAATTTATTACTGCGAGGGAATTTGGGCACTGTGATGTGTTAGATTATCCATGGGGAAAAATAATGCATAATACATTTAGCGAGGGATTGGCCGACAGAGATGAACACAAGATTGATAATTATCATGAGTGGTTAGCGGATATCATATCTGGTTATGTAATCGAAAATGAGTTAAATGTAACGGGGGATGTAGAATACAGTACAAATTAATCATTGATTTTAATATTATCCCACATGCTACCTACAAATTGAATAGAATTATCAAAATAGAATACAGAATCAGGGGTGGTTAGAGAGATATTCATGTATTTAAAGATGATGTTTGTAACTTTTGGGACAATTGTTTTGGCACAGAGAAGAGATGTATCATAATATAGTTTATCGTATATACCGTTGGGGTAAAAAATATAATCACTAAAATAAGATAAATCATCGGAAACACAAATAGAATTGGATTTATTATTTGGTTCAAATTCGAGATTGATGTAGATATTTTTTTTTTTTATCGTATCCATAAATCTCTCCAGATTTATGATAGTAAAGAGAGTTTCTTTCTTTAAATAAGTTTACGGGGTCCATGGATAGAGAGTTTGAAATGTAGTCTAAAATGAGGGTTCCATTTTTGTTGCCGTCTTTCACGTATGTATTAATCTCAAATCGAGTGATTTTATTATCTTTTAGAAATAAAGGGCTGGTGCAGTTGTAAATATTTAAACTGAGAAAATATTTTGGTTCTTGACTATTTTTGATTTTAATAGGAACCATGTCAAAGTCGGGGTTTTTTTCTTTGATACTTTTTTTAATAATAGAGATATGTTCTGGTTCAAGTTTATAGTTTATGTATAGACTTTTTGGAGAGATTGTAAAGGGTGCGTGAAAGTTTACGTTGCTGTATGGATTATAGATAAGAAGTGGCATTCCAGTCATTATGCCACGATATATAAATTTGATAAGTTGCATGTATTTATGTTATTGTATAAGTTTTTAACCTTTTTTATTATGAAATTAAAAAGGTTAAAGATTGTGTTATAAGATTATAGTAATGAGGTATTTTTTAATAATGTTAAAAGTGATGGTTGTTGGCGGGTTTACAACTATAGGGTCAAAAAGGATGATGAGAACTGCAATACGAATGTCAGAATCGCCGGCGGAGAGTGTGAAAAGACTGAGTTCAACGTATGTGAAATATGGGAATGATTGGACGGTAACTGATTTTAACAAGCATCTAAAGATGCATGATATAGATTCGGCGAGTTTGGTGGTAAAAGACGGGAATATTCAGGGAGCATTGGTATTTGACAATCACTATACAAATCAATTAGCGGGGGAGAATTTGCATGCGATTAAATCTGTTCCAGAGTTGACACAGGGTTTATTGGATGGTTTAAATAAATATCAGATTAATTATGATATAACAGATATAACAACGCGAGGATTTTTTGATGGTATACCTTTACCTTTTCAATTACTTGGACTGTATTTATTATCTTCGATGGTAATATCGTTTGTAATAAGAGCATTAATGATGAATAATTTAAACAGTCCAATGGATTCGGGGGTTAAGAATAATTTTATGAATCAAATGAATATTTTTCAAAAAAAGTCAAATGAGGTGGATGCGGATGCGATAGATGTAACATTTGAAGACGTGGCGGGTTGCGACGAGGCGAAGTTGGAGTTAGAAGAGGTGGTAGATTTTTTGAAAAATCCGCAGAGATATAATGATGCGGGGGCGAAGATACCGAAGGGGGTTTTATTGGAGGGTCCACCGGGGACAGGTAAAACGTTATTAGCGCAAGCGGTGGCAGGGGAGGCGGGAGTGCCGTTTTTTTCAGCGAGTGGGTCGCAGTTTATAGAGATGTTTGTAGGAGTGGGTGCATCACGTGTGCGGGATTTGTTCAATAGTGCGGGGGAGTCTTCACCGAGTGTAATATTCATAGATGAGATAGATGCTATTGGGCGTCAGAGGGGAACGGGTTTAGCAGGCGGCAATGATGAGCGGGAGCAAACATTGAATCAGATTTTAACAAATATGGACGGTTTTACAAAGGATACAGGAATTATTGTATTGGGAGCAACAAATCGCGCAGATATTTTGGATTCGGCGTTAACAAGACCGGGGAGGTTTGATCGCAAGGTGATGGTTGGTTTACCGGATCAAAAAGGTAGAGAAAAGATAATAGACGTGCATTTTAAAAACAAGAAAGTAAATAATGAGGAGTATTTGAAAAATATTGCGGTATTGACGAATGGGTTTTCGGGGGCAGATATTGCGAACTTAGCGAATGAGGCGGCAATTTTAAGCGTGCGATACAATGAGACAAATATAACAGATAGGTGTTTGTACGATGCTTTTGAGAAGATTACGATTGGTCTTCCGGTGAAAGAAGATGAGCGAAGTGAAAATATTTTGAAACTGGTGTCATATCACGAAGTGGGCCATGCTTTGATAGCGGGATTGTTTAAAGATATGTTTGTGGTTCAAAAGATAACTATAAATTCAAATAAGAATGGAGCGGGTGGATATACGCTTTTTACACCGAAGGGTGAATATAACAATTATCCCACGAAGAGGTTTATGTTGGCAAACATGATGATTGCCTTGGGTGGTCGTGCGGCGGAGGTGATAGTATACGGGGGTTCTTGGGAGAAGAAGGAGTTAACCTATAATTCAAAATTATTATTTCCGGATATAAATAATTTGGATGTAACGACCGGAGCATCGAATGATTTGAAACAGGCGAATTCGATAGCAAGAAAGTATATTAGTTTGTTTGGTCTTGGGAAGAATATAGGATTGTATGATTCGGGAGATACAACACAGCCATTTTTAGGAAGAGAACTCGCGATGAATGGTAATAAGATAAGCGAGTATACAAAAGAAGAGATAGATAAGGAGATCGAGCAATTAGTAGGATATACTTATGATATGGCAATAAAAATTATAATGAAGAATAAAAAAGTGTTTAATGATATAAGTATGAAATTGGTGAAAGAAAAAAATATCCAGGGTGCTGATTTGGATAATTATATGATAGAATACAATTAGATAAAAATAGTTATAGATATCGTTTGATATAAGATAAAACTTTGTATGTTATTGTATGAAGTATTTAATAAGTGAAGAAAATTCGACCGTAACCATTAATATATTTGATAATAAAACGAAAAATATTGAAGATAAAGTGAAACAATTTTTAGAAGTTTGGAAAAATAAGTATTTAGATAAAATCTATTTTAATTTTTTAATAGATTCAACAAAGGTAACAACACCGGATGTAAAGGATTGTTATAAGGTAATAAAGTTTATTCGTAAAATAAAAAAAAGTAATATTCAGTATTTGAAATATTCAATCATTACAATTAATAGTTTAACAATAAAGAATTTGTTGTTTTATATGTTCAAAATACAACCACCTGTAGCACCTATATATATAGTAAAAAATATAAAAGAGGCACAGGAGTTGAACAATATAATTTATTGTGATGGTATAGATAGTATATTATTCGAAACATTTTGTACGGTAAATGATGTATTGTATGTTAGTAATAGTATTTCAAATAAAACGGTTAAAAATACAGTAGAAGCGATTCATATTATAGATGATTCTGTAAATTCATTAAATAATTTAATTAAAGAGAACGAATCGTAAAATTTCATATATTTAAGTGTAATAATTTAAATATATGAATTTAGCATGTTTCAATGACAAACATCGTCAATACAATGAAATACTTAAAAAAATCAGGGTTAAAAGAATACCGAAATTCAATACTAGAGGTAGATTATGTGTATGTTTAATTGAATTTAGAAATATGGTTGAGATTGATTATGTAATTCGTGCAATTTTAAAGATGTATCCTTGTGACTATGAGATCGGGTTGAGCATTGTGTACGGGAATAAAAATAAGGATTTTGTGGAAAGTTTATATTCAGATTACAAGAATGTAAAATTAATTTACAAGGATATTGACAATTTAAATCGTGGAACGTATAGTGCATTATTGAAGATGCCTCAATTTTACGAGAATTTTATAAACTGGTCACATGTATTAATTTATCAAACAGATGCACTACTATTTAGAAAAATTCCAGATTTTTATTTTAACTATGATTACATTGGTGCGCCTTGGATTGAAAAAAATCATTGGACAAAATATAATGCTGGAAACGGGGGGTTTTCATTAAGAAATGTTAAAGCTTGTATAAAGGCATGTGAGTGTTTTAGAAATACTCCGCATGAAAAAATACATCGTGGAAATGAGGATGGGCATTTTTGTAATCAGGACGACTTTGTTTATCCTGAGCCAAATAGTAATATACACATGCACTTTGCGGTGGAGAGAGTAAAATGTATGCAACCTGTAGGCTGTCATCAAATATATCATGGTGGGGCATATAGTGGTGAAGAATGGGATCAATTTTTAGATTTTATGAGACATGTATTGTTAGATGAAGATAATGGTTGTGAGTTGTATGAGATTATTGGTAGTACAGATGATATAAAACGTAATATAAAACTTGAGATTAAGGAAATAGAGGAAGATAATAAGGTGGATAAAAAATTTACCAAAGAAGGGGTTATAAAAAATGCATTAAAACTGAAGGAAGGACAAATGGGAATAGAACATTTAGAAAAGACAAAGCAGGATATAGGGCCTTTTTCGTTAATGTTGAATAATAGATCTACAAATAATTGGAGAATTAATTGCAAGAGGGATTATGAAATACTTATTTGTGAGAATGATAATCCAGGAACTGTGGTGGAGACATTTAAAATTGATAAAAAAGAACAGGCACATTTACACAAAAAGCAGGAGGGGGGATATTATTTTAAAACAGATGAACATTTGTATGTAGTGTTTTATCCCGGGTATCCTAACGGGACGCAATCCTATGCGGATGTAAGGGCTCCATGGGAAAATGTGATTTCTAATAAATGTAAAATACCGAAAAATGGGGCGGTATTGTTTAGAACCAAAATTGAGAGCAATGAATTGAAAGAATTGGTTTCGAAAAAGGTTGCCATGGAAAAACCAAAGCCGGCACAGATCAAGAAGGTGAATGAATCGAACGACAACTTGAATACTGAACAACTAATTGAAAAATACAATTTGCAAGATATTAAGGACAATATTTTAATTTTTGATTTATTTTCTGGGGTGGGTTATTATAATCAGTTATTTTCACTGGANCAGGCCGTCTACTTTGCACATGTAAGTTCTAGATATTTAATTGTTAATATAAGACATCCATTATCTGCATGTGGTAGACCAAATAGAGATTATGGTCCAATCACCGATTATTTGGAGAGTGCTTATAAAAAATATGTGAAGGGAATGATGGTTCGTTTATACGAAGATTCGATTAATAGTAATATAAATGAATTAAAATTACCGAGTAAGATGTCTAGTTGTGTGATAGTAGATGATAATTATGATATAAAAGATGCAAAGACAAAAGAATTTGTTCACTATAGAATGCCGATAAAAATGAGTGATTTTGGATTAATGGATAATTCGAAGAAAATAGTAACGTTTAAGAAGAGCAATGCATCACGAATTTTTTATAATGTTTATACATCGTCATTTAATTATAAAACAATGAATAGTATCTGTTTTGAACTATCAAAATACAATGAATATATTATGGAGATATGTAGAAAGATACGACCCACGATTCATAATCAATATATTGGGATTCATCTAAGATTAGGCGACTGGCACAAATCAAAAGATGTTATCAATTCAAATAGTAGTAAGATTTTTAACAATGTGAATAATTGGTTAATAAAAAACAACAAGTATAATCTACCTTTATATGTTTTATTTGATCGCGAGGATTCTGATGTTATTGTGAATTTAAAGAAAAGTTGGAATTTAATCAATATAGAGTCTTTTGTTACGGATGCGATTAAAAAGGAATTGGGAGAAAAGTTTAAGAATACGGTTGTTGCAGAATTTATTGTGCAGAAGTATATACTTGAGAATTCCACTTATTTTATAGGCAGTCAAGGAAGTACTGTAAGTGTTCATGTGAATTACATTAATTATATAAATAAACGACCATATGAAATGTATACGCATTCTAATAATATTAATTATGATTCAAATACTTTAATGATTAAAAAGGTCGTAAAAGATAAAACGAATGGGTGGGCGAAGCGTGGTTATAGTGGTGGCCATCCTACTTCGTGGTCTTTTTTCTTTGAAGATAACATATCTATCCAGTAATCTGTGTATAATAGTTTGAAATTATATTGATCTATTTTTTTTAATATAATTTCGTATTGTTTATTTAAGAATTCTTCGGTTACTATTTTCCAGTCATCTATTATGATTACTGGAAGGTCTTTTAAAATATCATCAATCGGGGTTGGTGATAAAAGAGGGATGGTACCCATCATTAATGCTTCCCAGCAGCGGTGCGTATCAATTCCGCGACCGGGTGGAGAGATACAAAATTTATATTCGGACAAGATGTTCATGTATTTTTCGAAAGGTTCATTTTTATTCCAGGGAAATCTTTTTATAAGTTCATTTTTAATAGTGTGTCGTATATTTTTATGNGGACTGTATAAAGGATTATTACTTGTTTGGTTAAAATTAAAGTACAAAAGTTTTTTTTTGTTGGATAACAGGGATTGTTTTGGTGTTTTACANAATGAATTATAAATTTTTAGATGTTTTGTTTTATCTTCACCAAAGAATCGGGTTGTTTTCCATTGCCATTTGGGACCTAAAGGGTAGGCAGATAATTTGCGATGTTTAATACAAGGGTTTTTAGCAAACCAGAATACTAATTCCGGTTTTTCTAACAGTGCCTCCATACGTATTATATCATTATCGTCACTAGCGGGATATTTAAGATAAGGGGGGCAATGGTCGTCGTTGGATGCCGTGATTAAAATAAAGGATTTCTCTAAGGAGAAAAGTAATTCAAAATAGTTGAGTAATAGATCGGTTTTAAGAAAAATAACAACGGGTTCATTTTTATTGGAGAAAATTTCATTTATTTTATTTAAATAAAAATGGTATTTTTCGTTGTGTTCAATTAGAATATCGGAGTGTTTAATCCAAAAGTCAATAGCGATAAATGGCTCGGAATTATTTTCAGTCATTTAAATATATTTTAAAAATATATTTAAATTTAAATTGTAGATAAATATACTTATGTCATTACGATTCAATCGTTTTTTCAAAGAGTTAGTAAATGTACAAAAAGAAAGAGGACTTTTAAATATACCGCCTTTACCTTTAAATATAGACCAGACGGTTACGTTATGTGATATATTAGAGAATAATGAGTATGATGAAGAGAAAAGTGCATTTTTGTTGGAGCAATTAAAATATAGAATAGTACCAGGGGTGGATGAGACAAGTTATGTAAAGGCTAATTTTTTAAATCGTATATGCAAGGGTAATATAAATTGTAATATTATAAATGAAAGGGATGCGATAAGTATTTTAGGTACAATGCAAGGTGGATACAATGTAAATGCGTTGATTAAATTATTAGAGGTTCCAGATTACGGAGGGGATATATATAATGAGTTAAGAAAATCAATACTTACTTTTGACGGATTTTATGACATAGAATCTCTTATGAAGGGTGGAAATTTATGGGCATTCCGGATTATGGAATCATGGGCAAAGGGAGAATGGTTTACTGATAAGAAAGCATTGGATGATAAAATACCACTTACAATTTTTAAGGTATCTGGAGAGATTAATACGGATGATTTATCTCCGGCACCGGATGCGTGGAGTAGGCCTGATATACCTTTGCATTCAAGAAGTATGTTAAAAAGTGCACGAGAAGGGATAATTCCAGATATTGATTTTGAGGTGGGGCCGATGAAAAAAATCGAGGAATTAAAGGCTTTGAATAATAGGATTGCTTTTGTGGGAGATGTTGTGGGTACAGGTTCGAGTAGGAAGAGTGCTACAAATAGTATATTGTGGCATTTTGGAAAAGATATACCTTATGTTCCAAACAAGAAAAATGGTGGTTTTTGTTTTGGTGGAAAGATAGCGCCGATATTTTATAGTACGATGGAAGATAGTGGTGCATTCCCCATAGAGATGGACGTTAGTAAATTGCATATGGGAGATGTAGTAGATTTTTATCCACACGAGTGTTTAATTATGGAAAATAACGGACAACGAATATTAAGTGAATGGAAAATTGATAATCCCACGATTTTTGATAGTGTTCGTGGTGATGGCAGGATCAATGTAATTATTGGAAAAACACTCCAAATTAAGGCAAGGCAATCTATAAAATTAGAATACCCATCTGTTTTTTTTGAGCGGTCATTGAAGAGGGAAAAAACAAAATTTACACTGGCTCAAAAAATAATTGGCAGGGCATGTGGCATGGATGGAGTAGAACCGGGAATGTATTGTGAACCGATAGTTACAAGTGTAGGTTCTCAGGATACAACGGGTCCTATGACAAGGGATGAATTAAAGGACTTGGCGTGTTTAGGATTTTCGGCGGACTTGGTGATGCAGTCATTTTGTCACACTGCGGCATATCCAAAGCCCGTGGATGTAGTAACACACAATACTTTGCCGGATTTCATAAGAAATCGGGGTGGGATATCTTTACGACCAGGAGATGGTATTATTCATAGTTGGTTAAATCGAATGTTATTACCTGATACTTTGGGAACAGGTGGTGATTCACATACGAGATTCCCTTTAGGTATATCATTTCCTGCGGGCTCAGGACTGGTTGCTTTTGCAGCAGCATCGGGAATTATGCCTTTGGATGTTCCAGAATCAGTATTAGTTCGATTTGTTGGAGAGATTAGGCCAGGTATAACATTGAGAGATTTGGTGCATTCCATACCTTATCAGGCAAAAAAGCGCGGATTATTAACAATAGAAAAAAAGGGAAAAAAAAACATTTTTAATGCTTCAATACTTGAAATAGAGGGCTTGCCACATTTAAAGTGCGAACAGGCATTTGAATTGTCGGATGCGACAGCAGAACGCTCTGCTGCCGGATGCACGATAAAATTAGATAAAGAACCTATAATTGAGTATTTGAATTCAAATATTGTAATGTTAAAGTGGATGATTCGAGAGGGCTATGGAGATACCCGGGCGATAGAGCGACGTATAGAAAGAATGGAATCATGGATAGAAACGCCGGTATTGTTAAATGCAGATGATGGAGCGGAATATAAGGAAAAGATTATTATAGATTTACAGGAAATCACTGAGCCTATTTTGTGTGCGCCGAATGATCCTGATGATGCGGTTTTATTATCAGAGGTATCGGGAACAAAAGTAGACGAGGTATTTATTGGTAGTTGTATGACAAACATAGGACATTTTCGTATATCGGGCGAATTATTGAAAGAATCTAATTATAAATTAGAATCAAAGTTGTGGATAGCTCCGCCTACAAAAATGGATCGCGATAAATTAGTTGAAGAGGGATATTATGAAATATTTGATAAGTCGGAAACAAAGATTGAAATACCAGGTTGTTCTCTTTGTATGGGAAATCAAGCGCGGGTTGAAGATGATGCCGTTGTACTTTCAACTTCTACCAGAAATTTTCCAAATCGCCTGGGAAGAGGAGCACAGGTTTATCTTGCATCTGCAGAATTATCAATCATTACTGCAATACTTGGAGAGATTCCCACGGTGGAAAAATATAATGAATACATGAAAAAAATAAAGAATACATCTCATATTTATAAGTATTTAAATTTTAATGAGTTAGAAGAGTATTTAGAGAAATAGAAGTACAATCATAATTTTATGGCAAGTTCTAATTGTTTGTTAACTTGATTAACTTTCATAACACCACCTTTAAAGTCGAATTTTTTCCAAGGGGTTTTCCAGAATGTCATGAAATTGCTTTCTAAAAGCAAACCGATAGTATTTCGTATTCTTTTGTCGGAGTCGTATTCGTCTGTAATAATATTACTCATTTCACTGAGAGATAAAATAGTTAATTTTGTCAATAAACTAGGACCAATATGCAAACTTGATTCTGTTTTTAATATACAACACATACCTTTATCCGATTCGATGTCGTATGCGAAAAGAACACCTATATTTCCTTCTTCGGTTTTTACCAACCGTATATTGTCCAGTGTAAGTGAATCCATGTTTTACCATATTTTTATGTAATTTTTATGATTTCAATTTTTAAAATCGTAAAAATTTTTATCGCGATCTTCTTTTTTTAACTCGCCTTTTCTTTGTTCCTTTTTTTCCACCCCGTTTTTTTTTTGTTTCCTTTTTACCTCCACCCTTACTACCTAAGAAGCCTTTTAAAGTTTGTAAAATTCCCTTTTTATCCTCGGGTTTTTTATCATCGGGTTTTTTACCTTCGAGTTTTTTCTCTACGGAAGTATTTATAATTTTCTCATAAACTTTATTGGCCTCATCTCTGTTAGAGGCTTTAACTATTTCTTTTAATAATTCGTCTTTGATGTCTATTTTTGGATTTGCAGGATTGACTTTTACAGGTTCTCTTTCTTCATCAGATTTGTCAGACACCTTAGGTATCATCTCAGGCATCTTAGACATATCAGGCATCTTAGACATATCAGGCATCTTAAAGTCAGGCATCTCAGGCGGCTTAGGTATGTTCATGTTCATGTTCATGTTATTATATATATAAATATATATTAAATAATATGAATAATTTGTATATATATATCATAATTATTATATAAATTAAACCTTTGATATTTTATAATTTATAAATTTGCTAAATAAAGGTTGACATATTATAAGTGATTAAATGTATATTATAGTTATGTAATTAATTTATCATTTCGAGAAGTTATTAGTGTTTTAACATGAAACATTGCGTAATCTAAAGTTAAATATTTTTCTGCAAATTGTTTGGCGTTTGCGCCAATTTGTGCCGCTTCTTCGTAATTTTCGATGATCCATCGTGTTTTTTCTAGGAGATCACTTAGATCATTTTCTACGGGTATGTAGTGCTCCCAGGGTTTCATGAACGGATAAAAGAATTCTTTTGGGACTCGTTCAACTATTATTACGGGTCTGCCACTATGCATTAAGTATTTTAATCTTCCACTGTATCCCCCACCTTCAATATCAATAAGAATGGCGTATTTCTGCGCAAGTTCAACGTAACTTAAGTATTTGCAACTTCCGGGCATAAGATGAGGTTTATCTTTTTTATTTTCCCATCCACCGATATTCATAATATCAAGAATATTAGGGTTTTCTTGACCTAATTTATATAAAACGCGGCGTTTGTGCCACGATCCGTTAAGTGCTCCTACCCATCCTACTTTCATATGCTCACACGTGGATAGATCTACCTTGGTTCTAATCTCTCTAACTGTTGTAGAATAATCAAAAACACCAACATTTTTCCAATGTATAAAGTTGAAATCGGGAAAACATTCTTTGAATTCTTTTCCGTAGCAAAAGTAGTAATCTATGTGACCAGGAGAATGTTCGTGGTCACCTGTATTGACATATATGGTGTCGAAATTAGGGAGATTGTATTTTTTATCTGTACGATTAATAAGATGTAAGATAGATACATTTCTTTCTTCAAATCCCGGTCCTTCCTCCCATAATTCTAGAACTCCTTTTTGTTTTCGGGCACAGATAACGGCCTCTCTTACAGGACGTATGCAAAAATCCAGAGGATTGGAATTATTTTTTGCAATGGAATTCAAATATTCATTATAATTGAAATCTGATTTGAACGGTATGTCTTTTATAATTAATTCAATAGTCATTTCAATTATTAATATACGGCTATTATTATATATTTTTTATAACATATTAAATGAAAAATATATAATAAATTATAATGGACGACGATGCATTTTTTAAGTATTTTATGATTAGTGTTACAAGGGTATATAATGAGAATATGATGTTAAGGTCATTTATTCCTTATTATTTAAGTCAAGGAGTTGACCGGATATATTTATTAGATGATAATTCAACGGAGCCCTTCGAAGATTGGGTTCTTTCGCATCCAAATGTAGAGATCCAAAAGGTGCGACAGAGATTACCGGAGTGGAGTTCGGTGGAGAGATGTTTAACCGAAGAACTGAGAAAAAAAACAAAATGGGTAATTACGGTTGATAGTGATGAATTCATACACACAAGGAGGAATCCTGAAAAAACTATCCGGGAAGAAATGGAAACTACATTTAAATTTGTATCTTGTGTAAAGATACCGTGGTTAATGTTCACTAGAAATAAGAGGGTTGAAAATCCAAAAGATGTAATTATGGACACAGTATGGAGGTGGAGTCAAGATAAAAGGCACCCTCCACCTAAACCGACAAAAAAATTTGGTTGTAGAAAGGAACAAATGGAAGTTAAATGTATTTGGCGCGCGTCACATTATCGTCAAATGCACTGTCATTATCCATGCAAGTGTTGTACGGAAAATGAGGTGGTTGTAAGCAGCGTAGATATGGAACCGGATGGAGTGGAGCCATGGAGGGGCACGATTTATAAGAATTTAACAGAAAAAAAGGTAGAAAATGCGTGGATGTTATGTAATCATTATAGAATAGTTAGTGAAGAACATGCTAAAGGAAAGTGTTATGAGGATTCGTGTACGTTATATACAAATAAGGCTGAAGAAAACATATTAGAAAATGCTTTATTAGCAGATTATCCAGATGTGAAAGATCTTTGTTTGAGAAATAAGTATGAAAAAATATTATCTAGAGTTAAAACAATCTAAGCAATAAATATTCATAATAGGTGCGCCAGAATTATATAGAAATCTTTGATGTAGGGTGGCCATCGTTTTGGGTGATTCTGGTAATTCTATACAACTAGAATCTTCAGGTATATATTCACCACATTTACAACACCAGTATCTTGTATCGATTTCTGGCGATTTTGAAAGAGGATTTATATATTTATAAATGTGAATGAATAATTCATCGGGTATAAATGTAAGACAGTTAGACATATAATTTATAAATATATATTAGAATGGGAAAATTTTTTGTTTATTTATTAGAATCAACGAGTCATGCTACATATGTCGGCGCAACCGTGGATTTGGAGCACCGGTTACGACAACATAACGGGGAAATAAAAGGAGGTGCGAGAGCCACTACTATGAAAGTAAAAAAAGGAGAAATATGGAGACGGGCATGTTATGTAGAAGGTTTCCCTACATGGTCCGAAGCATTGAAATTTGAATGGGCGTGGAAATTTTATTCTAGAAAACTTAGCAAAACTCTTTTTCCATTAGAAAGAAGAAAGCAGGCCTTAAATATGTTAATTTCTTTAGAAAAATCCACAAGTAAGGCCATACCTTATGCTAATTGGGAAACACCTATTAATGTGGTTTGGCAATCGAGGGATACCCCAGAGCCCCCTCTGGGGGTGGAATTTCCATGAATCGCCGCCAGTTTATTTATGTATATGAAATATGGACCCCACATGGCTTAAAAAAAATAAATTATTATATAAATGGTAAATTTAAAAAATCCCACTATGATCATTCTTGGTGGTTTATTAGTTATGTTTATAGGAATATTGCGTCCATATTTGAAGCGCGTCGTCGCTAGAGAAATTTTAGGCGAAGAGGTTTTTACTAAAATATCAGATATTAAAGATAAGATTGATATCGTAGATGTGTTTAGACCATCTAAAGAAGTCTATGCTATAGCAGAGGATACAATTAAAATTGGGGCTAAAGTTTTATGGTTACAGCTTGGTA
>NZTO01000056.1 GCA_002703375.1 Fidelibacterota bacterium
CCGTTCCTGCTGGATCACTTCCATAAACCATAAAAGAATTTGCGCATTCTTCAGTCCTAGACGCATTGTTAACAAGAATATCTTGTAAATATTCCAAACTTACAGGATTATCCATAGCTTCTTTCATTACGTTATCCTTATTAATTGCGTTAGCAAATGATATGCTAAAAAGAATTAAAAAAGTGAGTAATGAATTTAATTTTGTAATATAATTTTTCATTATTTTTTCCTTCCTTTTGATACTGTTTGTTTTATCTTATTGATAATATTTTAAAAACTATTATACTTTACTAAAATTTTTCTATTAACATAAAGGTGTGAATATTGTCAAATTGTAACAGCTATTCATATATGATAATATATGATGACATTGCAACTTCAGGACAATAACCATCTCCTTGACAAGTTGGCGGAGCTACACAACTATTACCACTTACTCTGCAAGCTTCGTAATCGATGATGTTATCTTGACCAAATTCAACATGATCAGTAATATCAACTATGTATGGAGCTACATCCATACCTGGACACCAACCTGCTCTACCGTAACCCCAAGTACCATATTGATTAGGAACAACGCCTTGTATTATTGTACCTAATTCCATACAATAATTATTATCGGTAGCGTTCGGATGCGATTTTTGAAATTCATGAGTACCACCATTAATTATGAATGTATGCCTAGAATTACAAAATTCACAACAATTAAAACATCCAGCGCTGCCCCATCCGTGACCAGATAAAAAAGAGACAAATTCAATTTTTGTTGCATTTTGTGGCACATTAAAAACTTGTGGAGGTCTATTTTCATCGTAATCCGGATTAAATTGTACAGTACTATTCCATAATGGAACATGACTAGTAGGAGCTGATTCAGAAGTTTCGTCATAGAATCTAAACTTTAATGTTAATAAACTATTAGGCCATCCAGATTCTTGGAATTTAATCATTTTAGATCCACCTGGTCTAATTGTTGATAACATAGGAGATATATCAGTCAAAGAATGTGGCTGCCTATCAAATGGCGTAATCCACTTTGCAATTTCTAAGCATTCGGATCCATCTTCTTCACAAATATACATTCTTGCTATGCGATCATAATCATCACAACCTTGATCACTATAATTACCATTTGTGTCAGGACATCCCCTAAGTAATTCAACAGACATTTTATCATAATTATTCAAAATCTGCTCGTTGGGGAAAGTTACTATTTGACTAATTGTTGCTGCCCATCCGCCAGTATATGGAGTTCTATTAAATACTTCAATTTCATCATAAGTTGAAAGTGGTTCAGATAATGCATTATGCTCATAATTATAATATACTGCTTCATGTGTTAAATAATTCATATATGTTCCTGTGAAAGAAGCAGGGTTACCCAAATATCCAATTTGCTTAATTCTTTGAAATCTATCTATACCTATTGCATATTCACCCTCAAGAGCATCAACCAGCCAATTATCAAGTTCTGGAACTCTAACTGGACAAAAATGTAAATGATTATTCCAATGATCTTGCATCTCAGGACTCATTTCTTGAATTATTTCATTAAATACATTTGCCATTCCTTCAACATCAGATTCAGCTGTAGATCTTGATGATAAGAAGAAATAATGTACATTATCAGGAGAATCATTTAATAAAGATTCCTTTGTATTTGATAGCCATAATGCTTGAGATCCAGCAATAGCAGTATTGTAATGTATAAAAATATAAGATTCATATCCATTCCATTCGTTTTCAAAATTCCATCCTATTTGATAACCTCCAATAATCATATTAACAATTGATATGATATCAAGGATGTCAACAATCGAATCATTATTTATGTCAGCAATACTAATTTGATTTGAATCAAACTCGCTTGTTTCTAAAATATGTCCAACTAATTGTATTAAATCGAGTACATTAAGTATTTCATCAGAGTTTACATCTCCGGGAATAGAAGAATTAATCTCATTTAAAGTAAAAGGTGCAGCAATATCAAAAAATTCAGTACCATATGGGCCTTCACTCCATTCCTGATATTGATTTTGACTAAAAGAAAAAGTTAATACAGTAAGTAAAACATATTTATATTTTTTAAAAGACATGCAAATGAATCCTAATTAACCAAAATTATACTTTTATAATTTAATATATATTACTCTTAATTCCTTTATTAAAATTTTTAATAATAATGTGATAAATGTCATATAATTTTTATAAAAAATAACTTTGTGATTTCTATCTCAAAAAAAAAGTAAATAAACTGTTATTATGTGCAAAAGGAGGACATAATAATATGAACGAAACAATTATAATTATTTTAATCGCATTTGGAATTGGTAACCAAATAGAAAAACAAAAACCTGAGGAAATACTATACGAAAATAGTGATGGTTCATTAGTAAGTACTTTAATACATAAAGGTAATTATTATTGTCCTATTTATTGTTCGACAGATCACAAACATTTTAGTCACAAAATAGAAAAAAAGTGTAATTTAAAAAGTTCTTGCAATCACTTTGTTCATAATGAACAAGAAAATATTGTAGAGTTACTTGATCAAAAAGTTAAAGATGTTACAATAGTTGATGTTGAAAATAACAAATAAATTAAATTATTTATCTTTTTCATTTATAATATGAACAGTCCTTTGAGGAAATGGTATCTTGATATTTGTTTCTTGAAATTTATTGTATATTTCAGTATTAAGTTCGTCAATCACTTTACCTCTAAGCTCTGGCCTTAAAATCCAACATAATAATTGAAAGGTTATTTGCGATTCATCAAAAGTTCTGAATCTTACTCTGGGTGATGGCGAATTCAATACATTTGAATTCGATTTTGCTATATTTATTAATAATTCTTTTATTACTGATATATTAGCACCGTACTCAAGACCAATAGTAATTCTTATTCTTTCGTTTTCAGATGGACCCCCACTTTCATTGATTATTTTAGCCATTGCAATGGCTGAATTTGGAACTGTAATTTGGATGTCATCTCGAGTTAATAATCTTGTACTCCTTAAACCTATATCTGTTACTCGGCCTCTTTCTCCTGAGTCTAAGTTTACATAATCACCAATTTTATATGGGGCGTCGGCCATAATAAAAATTCCAGCAAATAAATTTGCTAAAGTATCCTTTGCTGCAAAACCGATTGCAGCTGCAATTATACCTGCTGAAGCAATTATTGCTGTGACATTTATATCCCAAGATAGTAATAAGAAATATAATGTACCACCAATTATTAAAATCTTACCAAGATTATCAAATAAAGGTAATGTATGACTTTGAATGAGTTTGTTAGCTCTTTTTTTGGATATAGACCAATCTAATATTAATCTAAGTAAATTAAAACCAGCAATTGACCAAACTACTACAGCTATCGATTTTATAAATCCATTTAAGGTAAATAAAATTGGATCAGGTAATTTTATAATTTGAATTGCCAATGTTAAACCAATTAACAATAAGCTGTAAAAAATAGGTTTATGCAACAGAGTAACTATTCTATCATCAAGATCTGTCTTTGTTTTTTGTGTTATGCGGTGTAATATTTTTGTAAAAAGTAAATCAATAATATATGCTGTAAGAATGGCCCCAAAAACAACCAAAATGGACTGGACGTAGGTAATTGTTAAATAATCTGTAAATAGTTGCAGCATTTTTATAAAATTTATTATGATAAAATTAAGAAATATTATTTTAAGAAAAATTAAAAAAAATATCTTTTTGTGTATATTTTATGATCTGCGTCAATTTTTTTTTAAAATTAGTATTTTATTTTATTTAAGAAATTAAATTACAAAAGAAAGGAGGACACTATGTCAACGATAAAAAAAACACTATGGAATATCTCAGGAGCCATTATCAGTATTTATATTGCACGTGTAACTCCTGAGTCAATGGCAAAATGGTTACTTATGGCTCTTATTATGTACAATGCATACAAGTACAAACCATCATTGATAAAATATTTGGATAGAGTTCGTATCTCATTATTCCAAACATAAAATTGTGGAACCTCCTTAGCGTAATTTTACGATAAGGATATAAGGAGGAGTGTAAAAAGCCCTGTGTAAACAGGGCTTTTTCTTTAAAAGTTAGAAAGAATTATATTAACAACTTGAACTACATCAAGAATATTCAACAGATTATCAGCATTAATATCAGATACAAAAAATTCAGTATTCGTTGGAAGATCAGACTCAAGTACAAAATTTAATAATAAGACAATATCTTGAATATTGATTTCATTATCAAAATTAATATCACCAATCAANAAGTTATTNTTTTCACCTAATGTAATACTGACATCAACAAACCCAGTACCACCATTAGAGTTTAATAAAAAGTATCCATNATGAACTCCAATATCTAAACTAGATGGAATTAATTGAATTTGATGAGCTTCTGTCGAATTGCTTANTAACTCTCCATCTGTTGGAAAGATGCTTAACCATTCAGGTTTTTGTTTGAACTGGATTGACAAATTATCGTGTAAATAATTACTGTTGTANGATATCAAAAATCCGCTTGATCCAAACTGATCTTGAATTCCAATAGTTGCATCTTCATAATTTCCAAGTAAGGTACTATAGTTTAAATCAATATCGCCATTAGAATAAAGTACAATTTGAAAATCATAAAAACTATTTTCAAAATTTGTCCACCAGTGTGCAACATTATTAAACCATATTACCATTCTNTCATTATTTGAATGATAATAAACATTNCCAGAACAATACTGATTGCAATTATCATTAATTGGATTCAAATCATCCCAAAATCCAAAAATTGCTGAGGATGGAGCCTCATTTGAAGGAATNGATATGTTATTCCATTCATCACTATCTTCACCAAAACCTATCCAACCATTTGGGTTTATAATCAATTGATTATATACTGAACCATAAAATTGAAAATCAAACCCAATGTTAATAATTGAACCTGACTCATCATTGTTTNCAAAGTTATATAAAATCCCATCTTCNGAAATATCAAGCCAATTAAANTCGAGGCTAGGCTCGTTATCTGAATCAGTCCAATAAAAATCATTTTCATTAGGACCATCTAGGGGGGANGCAAATGGAGAAGTTGTTATTTCATATGNAAGTAAAGACTCGTCTACGCCAGTATTTGTTACAAATATTTGATCAACGATAGTTTCATTTGAGGTTGATTCAAAACTAAAAGAACTTGGTGAGTAGGTCAATTCTGATGGNGCATTATTATATTGAAGAATAAATAAACCGTTTTCGATATCACTAGAAATAATATTTCCACTTGGCAAATCAACATACGTTCCCCAATTACCATAGTAAGGATCATTTTCTGAAGCTAAATCATCATCTGATGTATCATAATAGCCAACTTCTAATGGATTATATGGATCACTAATATCAACAAATCTAGTTCCCTCNATATAAAATGATGTAATCAAGAGACCTGAATTTTCTTGAATGTATACATTATGAGCTGATCTTGACAAATAACCATTGCCAGAATATCCTTGAGTGTAATATTCACTNATTTTATTAATATTATTGTAGTTACTTATATCATAAATACTTATGATGGCTCCCGGACTTTCATCACCTATAATCAAATAATTTTCATCAAAAGTGACTGCAGCATCATGAGTGCTATAACTGCCACCACTATCAGTTTGATATGATAATACTGTTTGGGGGTTTGTTTTATCGGCTAANTCAATTATATAAAAAACACCAGAATATATTCCACAGGCATAAGCTTTATTATTAAAAACTTCAAGATCATGTATGTATTCACCATTCCAGCATCCTAAAAGCTCCGGATTAGCTGGATTATTTAAATCATAAATAAATATATCACAGCCATCACTAGAACCAACAACATAAAGGAAACCATCTTCATCAATGTGAACATTATGACTACTACCAATTGAACTAATTGTATTTTCCAAGAAAGGGTTATCAGGNTCATCCAAACTAATTATTTGAATACCATTATCAACTTCAGCTTCTGTTCCAACATATAAGTATCTGTTCCAATATTTCAGATCTCTCCACATACTATTTCCACCTGGTATTCTTGTAATTTCGAATGGATTTTCGGGGTCAGTTATATCTACAATAACAGAGGCATTTTGAAGACCAACAGCAGCAAACTCTCTTCCATCTTGAAAAAAACCAGTAATATCAGAAGTATTTTGACCAAATTCAAGATGACCAATTACTTCAACGTTCTCACCTCCTTCACCTTGNGAAAAAGAAAATTTTAATAAAAACAAAAAAATAATGTNTACTTTCATAATATTCCCAAATGACTTAATTTTAATTTATATTAAAAAGTTATATTGTAATATTAACGATATGTAACAAAATCTTATTGAGGTTTTAAGAATCTTATCTGGTGATGACTATAAGTTATTATTTCTTGAGGTTTCGCAACTTTTTTTAGCTCTAAATCATAACCTTCTACATTTATTATTTCTTTAATACCATCAATATGCATTTTCTTATCAATATATTCTTCATTTTGCTTTACTTTTTCTCTAGCTTCATATACAGATTTTGCAATCACAAAAATATTAGTATGCTGTTCGTAAAAACCATCACTATTTTTTTTATCATAGTATCCTGTATGTACTAAAAATAATTTCAATTTATTGACCCCTCCACTTTGGTTTTCTTTTTTCAGAGAATGCATTTAATGCTTCAATTCTATCTTTAGTATTTAAGGTTTTCCTGTAACATCGTCTTTCATTAAGTAATGCCTCTTCAATATTATTGGTTTCAATACTTTTATTAATTGATTCTTTACTTGCGATAATAGATAATGGAGCATTCTGCATTAATTCTTCGGCTAATTCAATTGAAGTTTCAATAAGCTCCCCATCGGGTGCAATGAAATCAGTTACTTTATCTTCTAGTGCTTCTTCAGATGTAAATTTCCTAGCAGAAAAAATCCAATATTTAGCTGTTGAAATATTAGTTAATTTAGGTAATCGTTGAGTACCACCTGCTCCTGGTATGATACCAATACTAACTTCAGGAAAACCAATAGTTGCAGATTCTTCCATAATTCTAAAATCACAACACAATGCTAATTCTGCACCACCTCCGAGGCAAAANCCATTTATTGCAGCAATTGTTGGTACGGGACAAGATTCAATTATATTAAAACAATTGTTTAATTTATCCAATGCTAAATCAGCATTTTCTAATGACATTATTTTTCTCTCTTTAAGATCTGCNCCTGCGCAGAAATTATTTACCAAAGAATTAATAATAACAATTCTNCAATCTTTGTTATTATTTATTTCTTCAAAAATCAAAGTTAATTGTTCTATAAAATCTAATGATAATGCGTTTACAGGAGGTCTGTCAAGACCTACAAAAAATATTCCATCTTGATAATTTGTTTTAATTAATTTTTGCATATTTATCCTTCTAATAAATTTTTATCTATNTCTAATTCCATCATTAAAATTGCTTGACCATGAGTTTTACCTTGGGCATCATTGATAAGAGATTCACTTCCACCACCTCCCAAACTATCCTTNAATATGAAATTTAATGCCCAAATATTGGGCAATTCATACCTTAACACATCACCTTTAACAACAGACTTAAAATATTTTTTGACAACATCACTTGTTATATTTTCAATAGCCCATTCATATATTTTTTCATTTTTAAATATGATGCCAACGTTAGAATGTCGTCCTTTGTCTCCAGACCTAGCATTGGCTATTTTAGATAATTTTATTTTCATATAATAGAAACTTTTGTTTTTACTAATTTTTTATTTATCAAAGTTGGCCAATAAGCCACAATAGGCTGAGCTTTTGGCCTACCTCCTGAAAACCCTGTTACTCCTGGCGGTCCGCTTGTTATTACAGGAGCAATTTCCATACCAAATCTATTAACTTTATCTTTTGATTTATCTTTAACACCCAATCTTAGTACAACTTCATTTGGTTCTCTTTTAAGATCAATTATATCTTTGTGACATGAATTATATCCTAAAAATTCAGTAGATGTATCATCATATTTAAAACCAGCGCTTTTCAATCTTTTCCAAATGATGTCTGCAGTTAATTTTGCTTTTTTAATTGCATTAGGACCAGATATGGTCAATTGACCCGAAGCCTTGTAACCTGCAAAATAGCTTATAGAAACTTTATACGTATCAGTAGGTCTACTTCCAGAAACACTATCAATACTTACTGAATTATTAAAATTATCAACAATATTAAAAGAAGTGAAATCTACTTTTACATCTGGAGATATATAATTTTTAGGATCTCCCATTTCATAAAGTATTTGTTCTGAGACGGTTTGTCTGTTAACTAAACCTCCAGTATTTTTCATTTTATTGACGGTAAACTTTCCATTGTTTTCAATANTGATTATTGGATAGCCTATATTTTCTAAATCAGGAATATTTTCCCAATCAGTATAATTACCACCGGTGCATTGAGCTCCACATTCAATTATATGACCAGCTAATGTTCCAGAAGCTAAGCGGTTGTAATCATTTTTCCCCCAACCAAATTCATATATCATCGGACCTAATGCAAGACCAGGGTCAGTTACTCTACCAGATAATACGATATCTGCTCCCATATTGAGTGCTTTTGAAATTGTAAACGAATCTATATATACATTAGCAGAATAAACTTTATCTTTGATTACATTAAAATTTTGNCCAGTATCCATATTTTTAAAATCTGCACCATTTTCCAGTAATTTATCAATATCAGCAAAAATATCATCTCCTTCTATTATACCAATTTTAATCTTTTCTTCACTTGAGAATAATTTTAGAATTTCCCTTGAACATTCAAGGGGATTTACGCCACCAGCATTAGCAATAATTTTTACATTATTTTTTATAATATCTTTTTTTNCATTTTTAATAAGCTCTACAAAATCTTTAGCATAGCCAGCTTTTGGATTTTTTAATTTTTGTTTTTGCATAATTGACATAGTTACCTCAGCAAGATAATCTAGTGTCAAGTAATCAATCTCGCCACTTTTGATAAGTTTTTTTGGAGCTTCGATTGAATCTCCCCAAAAACCTTGACCATTAGCTATTTTAATAGTTTTCATACTTGTAATATACCAAAATTTGGTGCGGGAATTTTATCCTGATTATTTAAAATATTTAAAGCATTTATTAATATTTTTCTAGTATCTAATGGNTTAATAATTTCATCAACCCACAATCGTGCAGCTCCATACTTACAATTTTCTTGCTCATCATATTTTGCTTTAATTTCTTTATACATTTTATTTTTAATATCTTCATCTACTTTACCCATTTTAGCTAATTTAATTTGTAAAAGTGTTGACGCTGATTGATGTCCACCCATTACAGCAATTTTAGCACTTGGCCAAGCAAATACAAATCTTGATCCGTAAGCCCTACCAGACATTGCATAGTTGCCCGCTCCATAACTTCCACCAATGATTAACGACAATTTTGGAACAACAGAATTTGAAACAGCATTAACCATTTTTGCACCATCTTTTGCAATTCCTCCCCATTCTGCATCTTTTCCAACCATAAATCCATTTACATCATGTATAAATAATATTGGTATACGATCTTGATTACAATTCATAATAAATCTTGCTGCTTTATCAGCAGAATCTGANTATATAACACCACCCATTTCTAGATGTCCCAATTCATTTTTTTGTATCAGACGTTGATTTGCAACTATTCCAATGGGATATCCTCCTAAATTAGATGTCCCACATAATAATGTTTTTCCATAATTTTTTTTAAATTCAGAAAAAATACTTTCATCAACAATTCTAGCTATAATTTCTTTCATGTCATATTGATCAGGTTTCAATGGATCAAATAAAGATAAATAATCAGCAACAGGATATTTAGGTTCACTATATTTTTTACGATCTAAAAAAAATGCTTTTTTATGATTAATGTTATTAAGAATTTCTTTTGTTCTATCTAAAGCTGCAATATCGTTAGGCTCATGGTAATCTGTTGTACCACTAATCGAGCTATGAGTTTGTGCTCCTCCCAAGGTTTCTAAATCAACATTTTGACCAATAGCCGCTTTGACCAATGCTGGTCCAGCTAAAAACATACTAGCACCTTCAACAATTATATATTTATCGCACATTACAGGTAAATACGCTCCACCAGCAACACATGGACCCATAACAACTGCTATTTGAGTTAAACCCAGTGCTGACATACGTGCATTGTTATAAAATATTTTTCCAAAATGGGTTTCATCTGGAAAAACTTGATCTTGCAGTGGCAAAAAAGCTCCTGCTGAATCTACTAGATAAATAATTGGGATATTNTTTTCAAGTGCAATTTTTTGAGCTCTTAATGTTTTCTTTACAGTTATTTCAAAGTATGCTCCAGCTTTTACAGTTGCATCATTTGCTACTATCATACACTGTCTATTATTAATTTTTGCTATTGAAACTATTACTCCTCCAGCTGCTGGAGATCCATAATCTTTATACATTTTATATCCAGCATACGTACCNATTTCTATTTGATTATTTTTATCATCTATTAAATAATCAATTCTTTCTCTAGCTGTTAATCTTTTCTTCCCATGTTGTTTTTGAATAGCAATTAATCCTCCACCTTCATAAATTTTTTCTTTTTCATCAGTCATTTCTTTAATTAATTTATCAAAGGATTTTAAATTTGAATCTAAGTTTTTTTGCGTCCAATCTTGAATATTTTTACCTATATAATTTCTATTCATCCCATTTTCCCATACTATCGTATTTTTTTACTCTATTATTAATTAATTCATCTATACTTTTTTGCTCATATTCATTTATAAATTGAAGTATAGATTCTTTAACTANTTCTCCTGTACTAAATAAATCATTATGCGCACCACCAATGGGCTCTTCAATGATTCCGTCNGCTATACCCATTTTTAATAAATCNATCGAAGTAACTTTCATTGAATCTGCAGCATCCTCTGCTTTTGTTGAGTCATGATATAGAATTGAAGCGCAGCCTTCTGGAGATATTACAGAATACCAAGTATTTTCCAAGCATAAAAGCTTATCGCATACTCCTATTCCNAGAGCTCCTCCAGATGCTCCCTCACCAATGACTATTGATAAAATAGGTGTTTTTAAAAATGACATTTTATAGATATTTTTTGCTATTGCCTCTGCTTGTCCTCTTTGTTCTGCTCCCAGTCCTGGATAAGCTCCCGGAGTATCTAAGAAAGTTATAATTGGAATACCAAATTTCTCAGCTAGTTGCATGATCCTATAAGCTTTTCTATAACCTTCTGGCTTAGGCATACCAAAATTNCTTTTCAATTTATCTTTNGTACCTTTACCTTTTTGATGNCCAATTANAAATACAGATTTANTNTCAATTTTNCCAATACCCGATATTATAGCNGGATCNTCTCCAAAACATCTATCNCCATGCAATTCAAANNAATTATCTGTAATNACNNTNATATAATCNANNGTATTGGGTCTTTTTGGATGNCTNGCTAANTGAACTCNCTCCCATCNNGNTAANTTNTTATANATTTCTNNACTTNTANTTNTTAATTCTTTTTNNAGNGTAANTATTTGNTGTGATACATCNACACCAGNTTTNTTNGNNGTATTTTTNAAAGATNAAATNTTNTCTTCAATATCTTTTANGGGTTTTTCAAAAGTTANGATGTATATTTTGACATAAAATTAATTATTGAATAAAATTCTTATATTTTTTCTTATTAAAATAACAGCAAGTAAAATATACAGAGTTATAAAATTAAAAGAGTATTTATGTTTATATTTTTTAAAAAATTTTAATAATGATTGATCAAAATAATTTTTTGCATCTGCGATATTTTTTTTTGAACTTGCTCCTTTGTGATGAATAATTTGTGCTTCGGGATAATAAACAACTTTATATCCAGCTTTGATTGCTCTAAAGCAAAAATCAGTATCTTCAAAATATAAAAAAAACCTCTCATCAAAAAAACCAATATTTTTGATCATTTTTTTTTTAAACATCATACAAGCACCACTTATAGATATATTTTTACTAATAATATTTTCATTGAGGTATGTCATATTATAACTTGAAATAAATTTATTTTTAGGGAAACATTTACTTAAACCAATTAATTTAAACATTAATGAATGTAAATAAGGGAAATTTCTCCTTGATGATATTTGGAAAGTTTGATCTTTATTTAGAACTTTACATCCTACAATACCAACTTTGCGGTTTTCTTGAATATATTTTTTTAATTTATCAGCTATATTTTCGATAAAAACAGTATCTGGATTAACTAATAATACAAAATCTCCATTGCTGTGTCTTAATCCAATATTAACGGCTTTTGCAAAACCTAAATTTTCACTATTAAAAATTAGATTAATTTTGTTTGAAAAATTTTTTTTTAACATTTCTTTTGAACCGTCCTTTGAATTATTATCTATAATAATAATTTCATAGGATGTATTTGTAGAAAATTTCATTATAGATTGAATACATTTTTTAAGATAATCTTTTACATTGTAACTAACAATTATAATAGAGATCATAATAAACTAAATACCCTCTTCAATCTTAACTTTAAAACTACCCAAATTGCTTCATATATTATTTTTTTACTCATTTTTGATTGACCTATAGTACGATCAGTAAAAGTTATAGGTATTTCTTTTATTAAAAACTTATTTAACCAAGCATAAAAAGTAGTTTCTATTTGAAAAGAATAACCTTCCGATTTTATAGATTTGAATGGCATTTTTTTTAAAGTTTCAATTTTATAGCACTTAAAACCTCCAGTTAGATCAAATACAGGGACACCTGTAATTAAACGAGAATAAATATTTGCAAAATAACTTAATAAAAGTCTACTCATTGGCCAATTTATTACATTAACTCCATTGATATATCTACTACCAATTATTAAATCATAATTTTTAATTTTTTCCAACATTACTACAAGTTCTTTTGGATCATGTGACAAATCTGCATCCATTTGAATTACAAAATTATAATTATTTTTTATTGCCCATTTAAAACCAGTGATATATGCAGTCCCCAAGCCTAATTTTTCTTTTCTATTTATTATAAAAATATCATTTCTATCATTGGCAAATTGTTGAACTAATTCTGAAGTATTGTCTGGAGAGTTATCATCAATAACTAAGATGTGAAGATCAGAATCTATTTTTTTAATTTTTTTAATTAAAACTAAAATATTTTTGCTTTCGTTATATGTGGGTGTAATAACTATTTTTTTCATTTCAAAATAAATTTGTTTTTAATTAATTCAAGACAAAACTTTGTATCATAAGTATTAATTGCCAATATACTTTCAATTTTGGTAGTATTTAAATCTGTTTTTAACGGACGTTTTGCTAGCTGATTTAAATTGTCTGAAGATATTTTTTCAACTAAAAAAGTATCAAATTTAAAAACATTGCATATTTGTTTTGCAAAATCATATCTACTTATAATGTTACTACTGCCATAATGTACAACTCCTGTAGTATTNAATAAAATCGCTTTCAANATNACTTCAGGCATTAATTCAACNAGNACAGGATTACTAATTTGGTCATCAACAATACTTATTTTCTCATTAGCTTTAAGACTTGTATATACATAAGAGAAAAAATTTTTATATTTTAATTTTGAAGTATATAGACCNTTTAATCGTATAATTAATATTTTACGGTTTAATCCTATTAAATAGTTTTCTGCCTCTAATTTAGTTTTTCCATAAAAATTTAAAGGATAAGTTGGGTCCTCTTCTTGATAATTACCTTTTNTTCCATCAAATACATAATCAGTAGAAATATGAATTAATTTTGTATTTTTTTTTGAGTATTTAACTAAATTTTGCAAAGCAATGAAATTAACATTTCTTGCTAAAGCACGATTTTTTTCACATAAATCTACATCTGTAATCGCAGCACAATTAATTATAATGTCAGGTTCAATTCTTTCTAACATAGATTTGACATTTAATTTATCTGTTATATCCAGTTTTAATGAATCATTATTAGTATTAATTAAAGTAGGTATCACATCATAATAATTGGATAAACTAGAACTAAGACAATTGCCTAATTGTCCGTTTGATCCAGTAACAAGTATTTTTTTTTTCAATTAATTATAGTTTACAACCATCATTTTTAAACTGTAACAATTTATCATGAANTTCATTATCATTTAATGCTAAAATTTCAGCACATAANACAGCAGCATTAATTGCTCCAGCACTTCCTACAGCAACAGTAGCAACAGGTACACCTTTTGGCATTTGCAAAGTACTCAGCATAGAATCTAATCCATCCATTACACCACCTGGTAAAGGGACACCAATAACTGGTAGTGTTGTATGAGCTTTGATTACTCCTGCTAAATGTGCTGCCATACCAGCTGATCCAACAATAATACTGTATCCATTTTTTCTCGCATTTTCTGAAAATTCAGCAACTTTATGTGGGTTCCTATGTGCTGACAAAACAAATATTTCCGCATCTATTGAAAAATAATCGAAGTAAGGTTTTGATTTCTCAATTATTTTTCTATCAGTTTCACTTCCAATTAATATCGCAACTTTTTTCATTTTTATTCCTTATTTTATTAATATTTAAACGATTCAAATAAAACTTCTATACCATTTAATAAATTTATTTTTCTATTACCTGGATAATTTACATATCCTGATAACAAATATATTTCATTCTTTTTTAAATTTTTAATTTCATATACAAAAAAAGGACCTCCACTTTCACTAATTTCATGATCATAAATTCCTCTATATATGTTAATATGATCATTATTTATTTTTTTTTCTTTTGATCTGTAATATTCACTAATCTCAATTTGTGGCATATAAGTTTTTGTGTTTAATAAATANGAATCCCAAAAAGAATATTCATCCACTAATTCTACTTTATAATATGAAATCCACCTGTAAGGATATCCTCTTCCAATCCAAAAAAAGTTGTTTTTCTTATCTTCCTTCAGTAAAATATAATCTTTTTGGATATCAAAAGATACTTGGTATTCATCNTTTATGTAATTCATCAAATCAGTATTTAAACCTTTAGAATAAATATAATTAATCATGTGATTATTATATTTTTGCTTGAAAATTTTATAAATCCATTCATAATTACTATCAATAACATTTTTAAAATCAATTATGTCGTGTGCACTAATGCTCATAAATGTCTGATTTTTCGAATAAACATCTTCTCTTATGAATATTTTTTCATCTGTATTTGATGCAGAAAGGTATTTTTTAGTTAATATGTCAGCTGTTGAATCAATGGGAAAAGCTAAAGAAACCAAAATTATATTAAAATATTTTTTGAACTTCTTAATATCCCAAGGTTTAATCCATATTAAATTGAAAATTTTTTCTTCCTGAGGAGTATTTATATTATAATTAAAAATTTCTTCAAAATAAGGTTCAATTAGAAGCCTGTCTTTTTCTGAAGCAACAATCAATACTTCATCAGTACTTCCTTCTGATTGAGATTTATAATCACAAGAAAATATAAATAAAGTTAAAAAAATTATTGTTTTTGACATACTACAATAAAGGATGATGATTTATTATATCCATGAATTAAAATTTTAAAGTAAGAATATATCATAATAAAGATAGAATTTATAATACTTAAAATACTATTTTTATTCATGCTCATCAAAATATTATAACCAGTATCTTGTAAAAGTGATTCATTATAAACAACTTTGAATTTGTAATTTTCTAGTAGGTTTTTTAATACTTTTGGATTGAAATGATACAAATGTCTCGGAGCATCCCAAGCAACCCATTTTTCCTTAAAAAAATATTGGTCTATTGATTTATAATTGGGAACGCAAAGAAACAGAAATTTTTCATTTTTTAGAATCCTGTGCATGTTTTTTAACAAACTATCAATGTTATGAATATGCTCAATAGAATGCCAACCAGTAATACAATCAATAGAATTACTTTCAACTTGGTTTAAAGAATTTAAAGTATTTATTTTATTTAACTTTGAAATTGCAATAGCTGTTTGAGAAGAATCATAATTTTGTGTAAAATAACCTTTATTTTTCATAAAGTCACAAAACTCCCCCATACCACCACCAATGTCTAAATGAGAAAGATTGTTTTTAAAGGGTAAAAATTTTGAAATTATTTTAAATTTTCTTTTAAAAGCTCTTTTTTTTATTGAATTATAAATTGTATCAAAGATATAATTTTTTTTCTTTTTGATATGTGGATCATAATGATTACTTTGATAATATTTGTAAATTTCAGATTCAACTGGTCTAGGATTCAAAAAAATAAGACCACATTCACAAGATACTAATTTGAATGATTCTGTCAATTTAAATCTGTTCTGTACTTTTAAAAATTGAGAGTAATTTTCGGAACTACAAACAATGCATTTTACTTTTTCTAAAGACAATTTATTTTTTATTTAGCTTAGAGTACAAAAATAAACCAAGGACAATCATAATAAAAGAAATAACTTGAGCTCCAGATAAGCCTAGAATGTATTTTGGATTAACTCTTATAAATTCAATGAAAAATCTTGAAATACCTACAAGGATTAAGTACTTAGCGATTAAGTTGCCTGAGGCTGATTCATTTTTTCTTTTTAATCTAAGATACAAAAAGATTATAAAATATGCTGCCATCTCGAATAATTGGGTTGGATAAACTGGAAAAACGGTCGGAGGCAAACCATTAGGGAATGCTATACAATACCAATAGTCACATTGCTTACCATAATCATCACCAACCAAAAAACAACCAATTCTTCCTATTGCATGTCCTAAAGCTAGATACGGAGCTATCCAATCTGCAATATCAAACCATTTATAATTTTCTCTTTTGGCATAGAGAGTTACAGCAATTGTTCCACCTATTAAACCTCCATAGAATACTAAACCTGCACCAATCGTTTGAATACCCATAGATATAGAATTTGAATCTAACGTAAATAATCCTATTAATATATTAATTAAACCATTGTAAGTATCACCAATAGAACCATTAGGAATGTTTTCAATTATATAATATAATTTAGCTCCTAATATACCACCTAATGCAGCGCGAGTAGTTAATTCATCAGCTAATTCTTCATCTAAACTAGCATTAATCATCTCTTTCTTTAATAAATAGTTACAAGACAAAAAAGCAGTAACCATCATAGCACCAAATGATGATATTACTATTGGACCTAATACTAGTAACTCAGGATACATTTTCACCTCCACAAAATGGACAGAAATTATCTGTCTGTTTGATTATTTTTTGACAATGTTTACATGTAACAAATTTATCTAAATCAGAACTTCTATTGAAATATAAAGAGTAAATAATGATTACAATGATTGTAAACAAAGATAACAAAAAGAATATTTTTAACTTGTTATTAAAATATTTATCTTGATCATACTCAGATTTATTGCTTTTTACTTTATTTACATTTTTTTCAATATTAACATTATCTTTATCATCTACAAATTTATCATTAAGAATATCAATTGTTGTTCTTTTAGAAAAGTTTATATAATTGACTTTGATTAATAAACTATCAGATGAATTTAATTCAGCAATTTTTGATCTAAGATATTTAACACCAAATTCGTCAGAAATCTCTTCAATATTATTTAAATTTGTCTTAAATGCGTCTGCTCCAATATGTTTTTGAACAACAACATAAAAATTTTCTAAGTCAAGATTAGTTTTTAAAAAGTATTTTATTTCTCTCTCATTACTATTTCTATCAAATGGATTAAAATAAAATTGTAAAAGGGTTTTATTATTATTTATGTCCAAATTTAAATATTTGTGAGTGCTGTCAATATTATTACTAATATCTAAAATATTATTACTTTTATTTTGTCCTTCTCCTATTGTTTCTATTGCCATCTTAGTTTCAGAAGGTAATGATAAAGTAAATTCAAAAGGAATGTTACTTGAATCAGCTTCTATTTGAAGTGAAACTAAAACACCAGAATGATCATACTCAGGCCAAATTCCAACAATCAAATTATTTAAAGGAAAACTTGAATAAACAAGGGAAAATATTGCAAAAAATAAAAATCTAATCATTATCAACATTTAGAATCGCGAGGAAAGCCTCTTGGGGTAGCTCTACTCGACCAATTTGTTTCATTCTTTTCTTACCGGCTTTTTGTTTCTCTAATAATTTTCTTTTTCTTGTAATATCACCTCCGTAACATTTTGCTGTAACATTTTTTCTTAAAGCCCTAACAGTTTCTCTAGCAATTATTTTTCTTCCAACTGCAGCTTGAATTGGAACTTCAAATTGCTGCCTGTGAATTACTTCTTTTAATTTTTTACATAATGCCTTTCCACTTGAGTAAGCATTATCTTGATGAACAATTATACTCAATGCATCAACAACATCTCCAGCAATCAAAATATCTAGCTTTTGAAGTTTTCCATCTCTGTATTCAAGAAAATCATAATCAAGAGAAGCATATCCTCGTGTATATGATTTAAGTTGATCAAAGAAATCATAAATAACTTCACCAAATGGAATCTCAAATAATAATTGTACTTTCTGTTCTGTCAAATATTGTGTTGATTTAAAAATTGCTCTTCTTGCAACAGCCAATTTCATTACAGGTCCAATAAAATCAGGAGGAATCAAAATTTCAGCTCTAATATAAGGTTCCTTAATAGATTCAATAGATCCGACATCTGGCATTTCGGATGGATTTTCTACCCATATTTGTTCTCCGGTCTTCAGGTGTATTTGATATCTTACATTTGGAGAAGTTGTGATAAGATCTAAATTAAACTCTCTTTCTAATCTTTCTTGAACAATTTCCATGTGAAGTGGGCCCAGGAAACCACATCTAAAGCCAAATCCTAAAGCTACAGAAGTATTAGGTTCAAAGGTCAAAGCAGAATCATTTAATTGCAATTTTTCCAAACTAGTTCTTAGATCTTCGTAATAATTTGAATCTACTGGGTATAAACCGCTAAAAACCATTGATTTAATAGGTCTGTAACCTTTCAATGGTTCAATTGCTTCATTATTCAATGTTGTAATTGTATCACCTACACGAATGTCTTTTACATTTTTTAAATTTGTAATTATATATCCAACATCTCCAGCTTCTAATCTTTTAACTGGAGTTTTATTTAATTTTAAAATTCCTACCTCAGTAATTTCATGATAAACGCCATTTGAAAAATATTTTGCTTTCATTCCTTTTTCTAAGTAACCATCAACCATTCTAATATATGGTATTACCCCCCTNTATTGATCAAATGTTGAATCAAAAATTAATCCACGAGGTTTATTTGTTTCAACTATTTCTGGTGGTGGAANAAAATNTATAATAGCATCAAATACNTCTTGAATACCAATACCATTTTTAGCGCTAATTGATATTATTTTTTCTTCATCGCAACCTAATAATTCAATAATTTGATCTTTCGCAGATTGAACATCAGCATTATGCATATCAATTTTNTTTATTACTGGAATTATCTCAAGATCATTTTCAATTGCTAAATATGCATTACTTACTGTTTGNGCTTCAACTCCTTGCGATGCATCAATNAATAATAANGCCCCTTCGCAAGCGGCTAAACTTCTTGATACTTCATAAGTAAAATCAACGTGACCAGGTGTATCTATTAAATTAAATGTATAATTCTTATTATCACTATGTTTATATTGCATCTGTATAGGATGTGATTTTATGGTAATGCCTCTTTCACGTTCAAGATCCATATCATCTAATACTTGGTTTTGCATATCTTTGTCATTAATNGTACCNGTACTTTCTAACAATCGATCAGCTAGCGTAGATTTGCCATGATCAATATGCGCAATTATACAAAAATTTCTTAAATGCTGTTTTTTCATATATTAAATTTATTAATGAATTATATTTTTTTAATGATTAAATTTTATATTTTAGTTGAGAATGATTCTCATTTAAATTATAATAAATAACCAAGAGGATAAAAATGAGGATTAAAAATTTATTTTTTTTATTATTATTAACATTTGCATGTACTGATAAAACAGCAGTTAGAAATGACAAATACAATCCAGCAATTGCAGAAGATACTAATAATCTAATCAATGCATATATATTTTTAGAAGAAAATCATGATTTACTTCATATAATGATGGGAGAATATGAAGGCAATCCAAAGCAATCTTTATTAAAGCTTAAAGAAAAGATACAACCTTTAAAACATAATCCATATTTATTACAGGTAAACTTCATGCTAGAACTCATAAAAATCAATCCTGACAAAACACTTGAAGGAGCGGCCTCATTTGATTCGCTGGTTGACTATTATCAAATGGGGTACCAATTAATGATTGAAGGTTTTGTCAAAGCTTATAAAATGCCTTTTGATTTGCCACAAAATATAGAAGATTACAAAAATATAAAAGAATACTTTGGCTGGAAATGATTATTATATCTTTTTTACAAATAATTGATGGACATGCCTAATAAGTTTATATCCGTGTTTTTCTGCAATTTCATTTTGTAAATTTTCGATTTCATCACTGCAGAACTCTATTATATCACCTGTATCTATACAAATCATATGATCATGGTGATTAGTTCCTATCTTTCTTTCGTACCTAATTCTACCATCTCCAATATCTAATTTTCTAATAAAACTGTACTTTACTAGAATATCCATAGTCCTATATAAAGTAGCTCTTGATACATTGTTTCCTTTTTGTTTTAAATTTTCTAAAATTTCTTCGCATTCTAAATGTTCATCTGAATCTAACATTTCTTTCAAAATTGCGATACGCTGTGGAGTACTTTTTAGATTCTCTTCTTGTAAATTTTGTTTAAATTTTTCTATAACTGATTGCATTACACTTTTTTATATAAATTAACTTATAAATATAATTAATTTTAATTACTATTATGAAAAAAATAAAATCATTATCTTTTATTTTATTAACTTGGATTACAACTTTTTTATTTGGTATTATAGTCATTCTTTTAAATTGGTCCGACAAAAGAAATAGGATTTTTAAGTTTTGTGAATTTTATTGGGCAAAAACCGTAATTTTTTTTTCAGGAATAAAATTAAATATCTATGGTCAAGAAAATATAAAAAACAAAAGATATATATTTTGTTCAAACCATAAAAGTGCATTAGATATACCGATAGCATTATCTATAATTAATAAACCCGTTGTATTTCTTGCAAAAAAACAACTATTTAAAATTCCAATTTTTAATCTAATATTAAGATCTTCAGGTATGATTGCTGTAGATAGAGAAAATAAATCTAAAGCAAAACAATCAGTAGATAAAGCAATTGAAAAAATCAAGTTGAGTAACAATTCTCTTCTCGTTTATCCAGAAGGAACAAGATCCTTTAAAACAAAATTAAAACCATTTAAAAAAGGCTGCTTCATTATTGCAGTTAAGTCAGGCATACCTATTTTACCAATATCTATAAAAGGAGCAGAAAAAGTATTAAATAAATCAACTCTTTTAATTAATTCAAATCATGAGGTTGATATATACTTTCATAAAGAAATTGAAACTAAGAATTATAGTTTAGAAAATAAAGACATATTACTCGAAAAAGTTAGAGAACAAATTGGTAGCAAACTTTAACTTATAATCTCACAAGATTCGCATATTTTAAAATAAATTTTTTGATTTGATTACCTGAAAAAGAAATAGTTACTTTTGCTTCGCCTCCAACTCCTTGCACATTTAATACACGACCCCTTCCAAAAACTTTATGTAATACTCTATCACCTTCGATGAAAGTTTCACTTGTATTTTTTTCAATGTATGGTGAATGTTGTACTTTATTTTCAATAAAAGACTTTTTTTCAAAATTCAAATATTTGTCAGGTATTTCATCTATGAATCTAGATTTTATAGTAGGTACTCTTTCTCCAGAAAACCTTCTTCTTGAATTTGAATAAAATAATAAAATTTTCTTTTCAGCTCTTGTAACACCAACATAAAATAGTCTTCTTTCTTCTTCAAGCTGCTCAACATCATCAATACTAGAATAAAGAGGGAAAAGACCTTCTTCTACACCTGCAATGAATACATTAGGAAATTCAAGACCTTTTGCGCTGTGCAAAGTCATCAAAGTTACAGCATCAGTCTGATCATTCCACCTATCAATATCACTCAGAAGAGAAACTTCCTCAAGAAAATCAATTAATTTTAGATCTGGAAATTTATTTGAATAATCTTCAATACTATTTATTAGTTCATTGACATTGGCCCATCTGTCATAAGCATCTTCAGTTCCTTGGTCAGTATAATACTCTTTTAATCCTATACTTTTGACTAACTCTTTAACTAGTATTAAAATATCATAGTTATGAATATTTTTAGAAGCCTCGTTTATTAATTTTTGAAAGAATTGTAGACTCTTTTTTTGTTTAACTCCAATTTTAATTTCATCAAGGTTTTTGAGTGCATCAAATATATTTATTGATTTATCATTAGCATAATCAATTATTTTTTTTACTGATGTTTTGCCTACACCACGTGGTGGAAAATTTATTATTCTTTCAAAACTTATAAGATCAGAATTATTTACTATAAGACGCAAATATGCGATAACATCTTTAATTTCTTTTCTATCATAAAATTTAACTCCACCAACAATTACATAGGGAATTGCATTTCTCCTTAATTGATCCTCTAAGATTCTTGACTGTGAATTTGTTCTATATAAAACTGCAAAATCACTAAACTTACTATTATCATTGTCTTTTATTTTTTTTAGATTTTTAAGTAATTTAAAAGATTCATTTTGCTCATCAATACATTCAACAATTTTAATTAACTCACCCTCATTGTTGTCTGTCCATATTTTTTTGTCAGCTCTATTTATGTTTTTTGATACTACGCTATGTGCAGCATTTAATATATTTGTAGTTGATCTATAATTCTGTTCTAACTTTATTATTTTAGCATTTAAAAATGATTTCTCAAAATCTAGTATGTTTTGAATATCTGCTCCCCTCCAACCATAGATAGATTGATCGTCGTCTCCAACAACGCAAATTTCTTTGCGTTTTTCTGTAATAGAAGAAATAAATTTGAATTGAGGTTTGTTAGTATCTTGGTACTCATCAACTAAAACATATTGATATTTATTTTGATATTCTGACAACTTTTCAGGAAATTTTTTAAATATCTCTAATGGTAATAGTAAAAGGTCGTCAAAATCTACTGCGTTACTTTCTTTTAAATCATTTTGGTATTTTTCATAAATCTTTGCAATTTTTATTTCTCTGTATTCTGAAGTAATTTTTTCATATTCAATCGGATATATCATTTTATTTTTAAGACTGCTAATTAAATATGATATATTTTTAAAATTATATTGTTTAGTATCTAAGTCTAAAGCTTTAATGACATTTTTAACTAATTTAGAAGAATCATCTTGATCATAGATACTAAAGCCAGGTTCATAACCTAATAAATAAATGTTTTTTCTTAAAAACAGAGCAGATATAGAGTGAAATGTACCAATATTAATTTTGGAAACATCAAAACCATTTATTAATGAATCTACCCTGTTTTTCATTTCTTTTGCTGCTTTATTTGTAAATGTTACAGCTAAAATATTCTCAGGAGGCATTCCCATTTGATCAACCAAATATGCTATTTTATGAGTAAGAACTCTTGTTTTTCCGCTACCAGCTCCAGCAAAAATCAAAATCGGTTTTCCAAAACTGGTTACAGCAAGCTTTTGCATTTCATTTAAATTTTTCAGATAATCCATTAATACCTTTTTCTATTTTTTTTCAATTTATTTTTTGCTCTGTTATGATCTTTGTTTGTTTTAGTAAATATATGACGACCTTCCCCATCTGCTACAAAATATAAAAGATCACTTTTTTTTGGATTAATAGCAGCTAAAATTGCATCATATCCTGGATTGTTTATTGGACCAGGAGGAAGTCCTTTGTATTTATATGTATTATACGGAGACTCAATTTTTAAGTGTTTATTATATAATCTTCTATTATCACCGGGTAATATGTATTGTATTGTAGGATCAGCTTGTAAATACATTTTTTTATCTAATCGATTATGATATACTGAAGAAATTAAAGGAAGCTCATCAGTATGCGGAATCATATATTCACCTTGAATAATTGATGCTAAAGTTATTAGCTCCTCCATTGTATATTTACTTTTATCAGAAACAGATACAGCCTTTTTATATTTTTTAAAAAAATTATTAACCATTACAGTAATTATATCTTCTTCTGTGTATGATTTCAAAAAAAGGTATGTATCAGGAAATAAAAATCCTTCAAGTGATAAAGATTTTATACCTAGAGAATGAATGAAATTGTAATTTTTGCATAATGTTTTAAAGACATCAATATTTATATCTAACTTTTCATTTATTTTATCTGCTATTTCATCAATGGTCCAGCCTTCAATTAATGTTACTTTAATTTTATCTGCTGATTCCGTGGTTAAGACTCTAATTAATGAGCCTAAATTACTTATACCATTAAAATTATATCTTCCAGATTTAATTTTTCTATGGTTCCCCGTGAGACGCATACTAAAAGAAAAAAATAATTCATTGTATTCACATTTATTGTTATTCAAGATGTTAATTACATCTTGCATGGAAGAGCCTTTTTTTATAACAACTAATTTATCGTCATTTGGATAATTAAAATTACTTGAAGTTATGATCACGTAGCTTATAAGTGATAAAAAAGTTAAAAATAAAAATACATATAAAAATGATATATAATTTGTTTTGAATATCTGTAAATATCTGTCCATTTAATGAAGATCGTATTTTAAAAATATAAAAAGTGTTGCCATAGAAAAATAAAAGCTTCTAAATTTAAGAACTTATGAGTAACAAAAATCAGGATAAAACAACTTTTTTTAGTACCTGGGATTTTAGTTACAAGAATTACTTGCTTTTTTGCATAGGTATTGTTGTAATTTTAGTAGGTTATTTATTAATGTCTTATGGTGAGACTACTAGTTACATTTCAGTAAAACTGTCTCCCATAATATTAGTTATTGGTTACTGTGTTATAATACCAGTTTCAATTATATATAAATTTACTGATTAAATAATTAAGGGGTGGTAGTTCAATTGGTTAGAGCACCTGCCTGTCACGCAGGAAGTTGCGGGTTCGAGTCCCGTTCATCCCGCTCAAAAGCCTCTACTTTGTAGGGGCTTTTTAGTATCCTTTAAACTCACAAAAAGACCTAAATAAGACCTAATTAGTTCCATTAATCTACAAATTATATTTTTTATTTAAAACCTTATCATTTTCTACCAACTATCATAATCAGTAGCGTCGTGTACTTCTTCACATTTGGGACAATCTAAATAAACATTTGATGCCATACTATTGTGGACTATTCTTATTGAAGGGTATGGTACTTGAGTGATAATGTAAAAACTACAAACTTGCCCAGAACGTTGAAAGTTTATCAATTCCTTCATCAATTTGATCACAATTTATTCCTGAGTAAGCAAAACGAATAAACTTTTTTGATTCATTATCATCGACTCTTCCAAAATGTTCTCTGGTACAAAAAGCTACTCCAGTATTAAGCAGGGTTTTCCTTCTGAAATCTTCATAAGATTTTGCACCCATTTTATCATAAATATCTGTTATTTCAGGAAAAAGATAAAAGGTAGAATTTGGTACATATAAATTTACACC
>NZTO01000057.1 GCA_002703375.1 Fidelibacterota bacterium
CCGCGGAGGAGGAGGAGGAAGAGGAGGAGGATTATGAACCAGAACTTGCTGCTGCTGCTGCTGCTGCTGCTGCTGCTGCTGCTGCTGCTGCTGCTGCTGATTCTCCTACTCATTCTCCTACTAATTTCGGGACCGCGGGTCAGCAAGGCCTTTATGCGGATGCCTTTTTTGTCACCACCGGCCGAGCAAGAAAAACACCAAGAAAAAAAGGATCAAGAAAAAAAGAACCAAGAAAAAAAGGATCAAGAAAAAAAGAAAAGAAACGTGTAAAAAGAAGAAATAGTATGGGTGGGAAAAGAAGGAGAAAAGGTAAAAAAACAAAAAAAAAGGGTTATTGTTATAGATAATAATCTGTATATTTATTTTTTTGTTTTTTGTTTATTTTTTATTTTTTGCTTAGCGATAAGAGGGGTCGGCGTTGTCGCAGAGCTGGGGGATGTGTCCAGTGATTTCACGAAATTTTTCCATACAGCGGGATTCATACGCGTGGAAGGTCTGCGCGATGATTTCGGTAGGAACCCCCATGATGTCGACTTGAACGGTGGTAACGGGAAGTTTCCAGCACCAAAACTCCCACTTGCCTTCGTTTTCAAGAAGGTCGTGTTCAATGGTGTGATAGAGATGTGCATTGGTCACGGACATTTTTCCGGGGTAGGGGTCGCCGTTTTTCTTGTTGCGTTGGGGAACGCAGTGACCGCAGAGGTAAGAGCCCCAGCGTTCAGCCATGCTTGTGCGCGTGCCACCGATTTTCATGACTATACCATTTTTGACGATTACATAGATGTATTCTCCGGCTTGTTTCCAGACATCAATGGATGTATGTGACACCATGAGAGTGGTTCCACGTTTTGGGTTTGGGTCGAGGACGATGTTTGCGTAGTGAGAGAATAATCCAGAGCAGGCGGCATTAAGGGTTTCGATCGTGCATGTTTCTGGGACGAGCGCCTTTTTCCAAGCAAGGCGAGCCGCTTGTCCGTCAACGAATTTTTGGTTGGATTGCATATCTAGTGTAAGTTTTATTGTATGTTGTTGACTTCTTTGACGAAAAAGTCTTCAATTTTTATTTAGTTGAAATACTTTTTTCAATTAAATTTAAAATTCCAGAAAAAAACTAGTTCATCTACATTGATTTTAGTATTATTGTTATATAAATGATATTTGTAGAAATAACTCAATCTGGTGGAAGATCCGCGCATAAAATGAAAGATTTTTTAGGTGGATTTGCATTTTTTTTTATATACCACTTTAAACTTATATATAATGAAACATGGGTCTTCCCAGAAAATGATTGTAATAATCATGTTGCCATGTATAATATATTAGATCCAGATATTGTCGTTGAAAGACCCACAAATGAAATCATTTACGTGGATATTACAAAAAAAACATATAAATATGCAAGCAAAGGAATGCCTTTTCACGAAGTTGAACGTATATATAACGAATTGGTAGACCTTCAAAATAAAAATAGTAATTGTTCAATTATATATCGTATGAAACATATACATTGTCCAATAAAGGTAAGCGATGTATATAATTGGGAAAAGATGAAGTTAATTAAAAATGGAACTTATAAAAAATTTACGGATTATCTAAAATATAGATATAGTTTAACATCTTTTACGAATCATAAATATTTACCTATTGAAAAAGGATATTTAAATGTTGTTGTGCATATACGTAAAGGTGATGTTTTTAATACTGGAAATAAGGATAAACATAATCATCATAATATTGATTATTTTGTAAAGATAATAGATAATTTTAAAAAATTAAAATTACCATTAAATATAATAATACTTTCTGAAACATGGAATGGTTATAATGGAGATGATGTTAGAAGTCTAGAAAATAAAAAAGATGATAATACATTGATATCTATAATACTTGAAAAATGTTTATATGAATATTTCATGAATGTCATTGAAAAAACTGATGTTTTTGTATCTGCTATTGGATATGGTGGATTTAGCGATTTAGTAAGTATTTATAAAAATGATAATACAATTTTAATATTGAACGATGTAAAACGTCATTACAGATTTGACGATTCGATGAACAATGAAATAATAAAAACTACACATGACGGTGATTTTGATGTTAATTTATTAAAAAAAAATATTCTAGATAAGACATAAGCAAAAGGTTTTTGTGTATTTTAAACAAATAAGAGGATGTGTGTGTTGAGATTGTTGTTCCCAATTCCCCGAAACAGATTGGCGACTCTAAGGTTCTTTCTGGCTTTGATGCGTATTTGTGCTCTTTTTTTCAGCATCATAAGGCGAACGATGCACCGAAATATAGTGCGATATTTGAGGAAAATGATGTGTACTTGCAAACCATTTTGTACATATTCCGGATCGCCGCGGCGAGGCCAATAGACCTTGATGAACTCGGCGCGGGTGTGCATTCTCCACTTCATTATTGGCGTATCCCTCCCAAGTCCTCCTTCAGAGACATAGTTACAGTGGTCCCACGAGTTTCTTGCCAACTGAATGAGATAATAGCATTTGTTAAATTCAAAACTGGAGCATTTGAACTCGCCAATGGGCTTTATAATAAAAGGAGAATAACCGTATGCATTCATGCTGTTTTTTTGGCTTGATGTCGGTGTAGAGACATGACGTAATTTTTTTCAATTTTATAAACATTCGGAGTTTTGAATTTCTAAAGGTGTAAAAAAAATAAAGGTCTATATTATTCATAAGCAAAAGGGTCTCTCTATTTTTATGGCCACGTTAGCATTCCCTTACACCACTCGATGGATGGCACTCCCCCCACCCAGGTCCCGCCGTAACGAAATGCTGAGTACATCATGTACAAAACAGCCGTTCCGTCGTAACACGGTGTTAGGTCACAGTTGTTTTTGCTGATGTAGTCCATCCACTTCTTCCTTGCGAGAACCGAATCTTCCAGTGAATCAACTTCGTCATTGAATTGAAATTGGGTGGCGGAGTTGGAGCCGATGGTCATATGTTTGTACTTGACACCCGTAATGTATTCAACCGCCGTCGCAATCTGCCCAAGTCGCAATGGGTAGAACTCGCCGAATGGCATTTCTCCAACTTCCTCCCGCCGCTTGATTTCTGGCTCCAAAAACGCAATGACGATGTCGATCAATCGTTCTTCGGTTGGCTGCGAAAGGATTTCATACATCTTGTTTTGAGGAAGCATCATCATGATGGTTCGGTGATTGACGACAGAAATGTCTTCCGCCCACGGCAGTTTTGGGTCAGGACGTCCCACAAATTGATTAAACGCTGTAGTCAGCAGCCGGTCCTTCATACCCTTGGGAAGCCGCTCAATGAAGCACATTGGCGTGGCAACTTGACGGGCTATTGAAGTAGGGATGAACTTGGTGTGAGTGGAAATTTTTTCAAAAGTCTCTTCCTGACTATAGTATCCGGCGCGCAGTTTGTCTCCCGATTCGTCGCGGGGAATGGCTTTTGTACAGTTTATCGACTTCTCAGGATTTTCTAGGTCACCCATGACAATTCGCGATCCAATTTCAAAATTCTCAAAATCAATTGATGCGAATCCCAACAAAGGAGCAATTTGAAGCCACCACTCGACTTGAAATTTCTGGTCGACGCCACGGCGCTGCAGTTCGGGTTCGCTGTGATTCACCATCCACAGAAAGTCACTTAGCACACACAAGACGAAGGTTGAGGGAGGCAGTAATTCCTTCTCTTCAGGAAGAGAAGGACTCCAAATATCTTCTTTCCCAAACTGCTCTGGGAAAACTTCGCGCATACGCTCCACGCGCTGGAACGCCACTTGATGCCGTCGCTCGGTTACCGCACCTGGCACTTGAGCGAAGAAGACAAGACGTCCTCGCTTGAAATGCTTCATCAGTAACCAGGCGGCGATTTCGTCGTCAATTTCGTTGCCTGCATCCATCGCTACCACAACAACAGTTTTATTACTAGACAATTCCTGTGTTAACTTTGTAGAAAGTTCACAAAAGGAGAATCGTGCAACAGTTTTGACATGATTCTTAGAGAAGGATGACATGATTGTATGTTATTTTTTTTTTCTACGGAATGTTTTTCAATTTTTTACACCTTTGAAAATTTTAAGCACCGACGTTATGATATTTAAGAAGAATTGTGTAATTAATTCATAAAATAAGGCATAGGTTCTAGATAGGTTTCATTATTAAAAGACATGTCATCATGAACGCTAGTTTGTACAGGTGGTGAAATATTTTCTATTACAGGTATAGTCCAGCATAAAGCCTCTAAGAAATAGGGGTCTATATTAACATACATGCCACTATAATTGTTTTTATAAACATCTATTGGTTTCCTATACTTTTCTGTAACCTGAATCATATAATGAAATCTTTTTAAAATATCATAATTCCAATTTAAAGTATCCCAATTTTCGTCTAATTCAATGATTTTAATTTTATAGTTAAATATGGTTTTATATGAACTATACGTATTTACAATATTTTTTATATAGTCAAATCTAAAAGCCGTATTTTTATTCATTATAATTCCTAAGGACATATTTTTTATAACTAATAAAAACATATTTTCATTATTCATTTCATTTAAAAACTGCGTGTGAAAATGGTTATATGGATCGCAATCTATAACTATGTGTGAAATATTTAATTTTTTTAATATTTTGTTGTATTTTTTAAGTTTATTAGATTTGGGGTTATGTTCCATAATATAATATTTATACTATCATTGTATTTAGATAGATTAAATAAATAATTTTAATATTGTAAAATTGAAACAATATAAAATGCTATATTTTATTAGCATAATGGAAGTGGTATCTAACAAAGAAAAAGAAGAAAAAGAAGAAAACGAAGAAAAAATTGTGGCGTTTGTTCAGCAAGAAACCTCAGAGAACTTACCGATGGGTTCAGGTGGTGGACGATGGCAAGCAGAACAAGAAGAAGTGGAACAAGAAGAAGAGGAAAAAATAAATGTAATTTCTATGGATACACCTTTGACTGACAAAGATTTATGGGATAATATTAATTCAAATCCAATAAAGATGGATAAAATTAAAAAAAAAATGGAATTTTTATTGAATGAGTGGGGAACTAGCCTCCCGTGTAATAGGTTTGATGTTGGAAATTCAATAGAGTTTTTAATATCATATTTTTTAGAATCTATTGGTTATACCATACAAGAATTACCAAATGCACGGAGAATTGATTTATGTATAAATTCGGTATATCCATTATCAATAAAATATAGTAGTACGGGAGATATTACTTTACATAATTCAAATAGTTGTGTAAATAAAGATGTAAAACTGACAGATTTGATATTACTTACTACAGATGAATTTTATTTGATAACAAACAAAGAATTAGAATTGCAAAACATAGATGTAGAACCATATCTTAAAAACCCGGGTGACAGTTTAAAACTAAAGAGAAGTTTTTTGACAAAATTAAAAAAGTGTGGTTATCCATATCGTATGGATTTTAAGTTAAATGTAGATAAACAAAAGTGTAAGAATAGGTTATGTTCAAGAACCTATTACAAATGTGCAATGGAGGAGTATGCGAAGAAGGAGGAAGCCGAAGCCGCCAGATCCTCCCGCTGTTGCGATTGCCGTACAGTCCGCGCCGCAGGCGCTGGCGGTGGCCAGTGCACCATCTGCGAGAATAGTAGGGTTCAAAATAGAGGTTGATTTTGTATTAAAAATCTAGCACATTTTTCAATCATTTTAACATTTACGGCATTCCCGAATTGTTTATAAGCGAATTTATCTTCAGGGTGAATAATATAATTTTCAGGGAAGGATTGCAGCCTAGCACATTCTCGGGGAGTAAGTTGTCTGGATTCAGGGCCGTAAATGGGGATCATAGATGCCATAGCAACCAAAGTGGGGGAGTAATTAAGATCTTTGATTCTTACGCCGGAACCTCGTGGGCTCCATAAAACTTGGGACATGTTGAGATTATCGGTACGGACTTGCCATTCCATTTTTCTAACGGCACCTTGCCAAAGAGAGTTCTGTCTGGATTTTTGTAGCCAGGGTTCAAGTAATGCTTTGTGTTGATTATAAAATTGTCTATTTTTATCAATCCAGTTTTTATATTTTTTATAAAAGTCCTTTTGTTTTTTTTGAATAATTTCTGTGTTTTCTTGTGGAGAAAGATTTTTATTTTGTTTTGTAACAGAGGTATTATTACCATCACTGTCCCACCAGTCGGTCCATATGGGGAATTTAGGTACGGGTGTATTATTTGAAGAGAGTATAGAAAGAAATTCATCCCAAATATTTTTGGTAGCATTCATTTTAGGATTGAGTTTATATTTTTTGTTGGCGTTTTTTTGAATAATAGTGGAGAGGGATGTTTCTTGAATATTATCTCTACCAATAGAAGGTAAAGGAGGAAGTTCACCAAGGTCTTTTCTTTTGCATAGAATAACAACCCTTTCTCTGAATTGTGGAACACTGAAATGGAGGGTATTCAATATAACTGGTTCATTGTAGGTATAGTAGTTTAGTTTTTCAATAGACGATTTAATTACGGCCCATGTGTTTCCTTTGTCGTGGGAGGTTAGATTTCTAACATTTTCAAGAATAATATATTCTGGATTATGGTGTTGTATAATTTTACATATTTCAAAGAATATATTTCCTCGTTGATCGTGAAATCCATTTTGTTGTCCGGCTTTGGAGAAGGGTTGACATGGGAATCCGGCGCAAAGAACATTGAAGTGTGGTATATCATGTATGGGAATTTGGCTTAAATCGCCTTTAGGTTGGATACCATAATTTTCATGATAGTTTTGTCGGCATTTTTCGTCGATATCGCATGCGAGAACACATTCCATTCCCATAGATTTGAGGGCTTGATGAAAGCCTCCTATACCGCAACATAGATCTATGAATTTCATTTGTATATTTTTAATTTATTTGTATTTATTAAAATCAATTTTTCAATTTAATATCTTCGAATATTTAAAACGTCGACGGAATCAAGATATGCTGATAATTTATAATCACTACTTTTATGTGTAGGGATTAATAGACCATTAAAAATAAGATAATATATTATAAGTAAAAATAATATATTATAATGAATAATATTAAAATGCGGATCCAAAGGCACCACCGAGAACTTCATTAGCGGGGAGTAGACCAAGTCCGGGGTCTTGAGGAATTTGCGCGTTTACGAGTGGATTAGGTGGGCCACCATAATTAGATTGTTCGCCGACGAATCCGCCGCCACCGTTAATAGCATTGACCATACTTTGTGCTTGGGTGGGTTGAGCGGCTTGTTGTAAGCCTTGAGTGATGATAGGATTATTCATGGCTTCTTGTTGAGCGGCCTGTTTTCTTTTTTCTTCTTCAGGGTTTTTGCCTTCAATCATGTCGAAAAGACGGTCAATAAGAATATTGGTTTTTTCGCCGAGTTTAGTGTGTAAACTAAGAACAATAACAAGGAATGCTAAAATAACATTAGTAACGTGAAATTCTTGGTATTGTATTTTGCTGTATGTAGGAACTGCTAAAATAATTCGATGAATAAGGAACATACCGAAAAACATTACTAAAACTTGTGCGACAACTTCGGCTAAAACCTCGATGGTTCCCTTTTCTTCGTCGGCTTCGGGAATAAGTTTTTGAATACTTCTATTTAATAGTAAAACAGGGGGGATACTGAGAAGTGAATATTGCCCGATATTCATGAGTTCATTTTGGGTATCTTCATCAAATTTTAGAATATCACCAAGCATGTTATTTTTAGAATTAGTTGGTTCTCCACCTTCCATATGTTTTATAATAAGAAATAAAAATTATAGAAAATCAATTAAAAAAGTATAAATATTATAATATAATGCTAAAAAGTCAATGCGAAAATAGCAAATATCGGGGTTCTTTATATCATGAAGAGAATCAGTATATAAAATTAATAGAGGATGTTGTGAAATATGGTAACGATGAGGTAGGTCGTAACGGAAATGTGCGCGCGGTATTTGGCGCGGCGATGCATTTTTCATTGAAAGACAATACAATACCTTTATTGACAACAAAGAGGGTGGCTTGGAAGACGTGTATGAAGGAGTTATTTTGGTTTATGAGAGGTGATACAGATAATGCGAAATTAAAGTCTCAGGGAGTTCATATATGGGACGGTAATTCATCGCGTGAATATTTAGATTCTAGAGGATTATCAAGGTATAGAGAGGATGAATTAGGTCCGGTGTATGGTTGGCAGTGGCGTAGATTCAATGAGCCGTATAATGGGGAGCAAAAAGAAAATGATGGGAATCATCCCGGGGATCAATTGATGTATATTATTAATCAATTAAAGGATCCGGAGAAGCGAACGTCAAGAAGAATGGTAATGTCAGCGTGGAATATTTTACAGATGGACGAGATGGCATTACCACCTTGTCATATATTAGTACAATTCAATGTATTTGATGGAAATAAATTGAGTTGTTCAATGTATCAACGTAGTGGGGATATAGGATTAGGCGTTCCTTTTAATATAGCATCATATAGTGCACTAACACATATATTAGCAAAACATTGTGATTTAGAGGCAAGTGAATTCTGTTATTTTTTAGGAAACGCGCATATATATGATGATCATTTAAATAAGTTGAAATTACAAATAGAGAATATGCCTTTGCCATTTCCTAAAATAATAATTAAGGAGAAGTACGATAATATAGAAAAATATGGGATAGACGATATAGAAATAATAGATTATAAGCATCATGATTCTATAAAAATGGATATGCGTAAATAATGGATGTATAAAATATATGTTAAATATTAATGAGTGCAAGTCAAGCATTAGCAGCGGCTAGGCGGAGACGTGGGAGTAATGCGCCGGTTTCGAATCCGGTTGTAAAACAGCAAACAAGAGTAGAAACACAAAGAGAGCCTGTATCGAAGATAAATATTAATCAATATGTTGTATTTTTGAATAATAAGATAGAAACAATAGAGAATAGAGTAAATGAGAGTTTACAAAAATTAGAAGAAAGAATAGATAAGGAAATATCTAAAATGGAAGCAACTCCTTTAGGGTTGAATGTAACTACATTAGAGCAGGTGATGGAAACACAAAAGAGTAAGATTAATAAGATGAATGGTGTTATAAATACAATACAAACTAATTATTTGGCTTTAAATACATCATTATTATCGATGAAAGAGGGTTTAAATGTCCTGATGGTGAATGAGAGTGTGCAGACAGATAAGGTTGAAACTGAGAAAAATATGGAAACTTTTAGAAAAACAGATTTAAAAAATGTTCCAATTATGGAGGAGGAAGAATGTGATTTGATGGAGGAGGAGGACACGGAAGAGAATTTGGAAGTGGTTGGAGAAGAAATTCAGCCGGAACCCAGCACGGAAGAAGAGAATCTTCATTTGAATCTTTCTGAGAAGGTGTAGAGTGAGTTTTTGATTGTGTAGTGGGTTTTATATTCTTGCTTTTAATATAAGAGGCAAATATATTAATTTCGTCACTAAAAAGTGGCATATATAATGAAGGTAGTTTGTGTTTTAAATTATTTTTTTATAAAATTGATTTAAAACAATAATATAAATAATGTGGTAATCAAGATGTTGGTGAAAATAAACGACAATAAAAAGGCAGAAATATTTTGTAATTTTATTATGAATATTCAGAGATTTACAGATAGTATTATTATTAATTTTTTAGAAGACAAGTTTTATATTCAAGGTATGGAGCAATCGCAGGTTTGTTTGTTTGAGGCTAATTTAAGTAAAGAATATTTTGATGTATATGATAAAAAAGAGGGGGATAGTGATGTAATAGGATTGAGGACTTGTATAATACAGAAACTTTTCAATACGCGTGATACGGATCAGTCAATTACAATAAGTTACGAAGGAGAGCCTGATAAATTAAATATATCATTTGATACACCGGATGGTTCAAAAAGTATTCCGAAATATTTTGAGATTCCGCTGATAGACATTGAACAGACAACTTTAACTATTCCGTATAAAGATTATACTGCGGAGATTTATCTTGAAACAAAGAGTTTTAGTAATATAATATCAAATTTGCTTCTTTTTGGAGAAGACATTAAAGTACACTGTAGTGAGGATGAGGTTTGGATGAGTAGTTATGGTTTTGAGGGAGATATGAAGGTATATTTTATGGATTCAACATATAATCAATGTATTTTAGAGTATGTAACGGAGGAGGGTTGTGACATGGAGATGTCTTTCAAAAGTAAATATATTTCAAATTTTTGCGCATTTTCGAAGTTAGCAAAGAATGTGAGGTTGTATTTCATAGAAAATGAGCCGATGCAAATGATGTATGAAATAGATGATAAATCTTATGTTAGATTCTATCTTGCTCCTACAGAATGTTAATAAGTAAGAATGTGTAAAAATAAGTATTTAATTTAATTAATATGGATTATTATTCATCGTTTTTATCTTTGGGTATTTTTTGTTTAATATTATTTATTTATTTGCACATATTTTTTCATTTGAAAACGAGTAATGATTTAGAACTATATGAAATAGTTCCTCCGTCAAAAGATAAGTTGCATGAGATTTGTGATTTAAAACAGCCGGTTATGTTTAAATTTTATAGTAAGGACATATATGATATTTTCAATGTGGATAAGTTGAATAAGGAGTATGGTAGTTTTGATGTTAATCTTCGAGAGATTAATGACAATGAGGAGGGATTGTATTTTAAATTACCTTACAAGGTGGCGAATGAATTATTTGAAAAGGAAGAAGATAAAAAGTATTATTTAGAAAACAACTATGATTTTTTTAAGGAGACACAGTTATTAAATTATTTTAAATCGATAGATGAATTATTAAGACCGATCATGGTTAGTGATTGTAATTACGACATAATTAAAGGGACAAGTGGAGCGACAACACCATTAAGATATACTTTGGATAATAGGTTATTTTTTTATTCTTGTGAGAGTGATATAACAGTCCGGTTAATTCCTCCTAATTATGGGAAATATTTGTATATGGAAGATGATTATGTGAATTTTGAATTTAGGTCAAAAATAAATCCATGGAATGTGGATAGCCATTATAAGATGGATTTTGATAAATGTAAGTATTTTGATGTCAATGTTACGATGGGGCAGATACTATTTGTACCTAGTTATTGGTTATATTCTATTAAACTTAAAAAGAGCAGTAATGTGTTAGTTTTTTCATATAGGACATATATGAGTACGGTAAGCATTTTACCTCAATTAGGTATGTCAGTGTTACAAAAATATAATTTAAAAGTGAATGAGAACGAGGTTAAAACGGATATCAATTTAAGTTTAGATAAAAAAATTGATTTATCGGGGAACAATACAGAAGATGGAACAGATGACAGTTTATCGAAAGTCGATTAGTATCGAAGATAGAGATTATAAAGAATGGGTTGTGAATTACGAGGATGGAGATCCGGATGAAATCCGGATCATTGATCCAATCAACATGAAATTATTTAATGGGGACGTCTTTTATTTTGAAGGGGAAAATTTAAATTTGGAAAACTCGGTTACTAGACAACGTTCTCTATGCGGGGTATTAGTATTGGGGCAGAATAAAACTTTTGGAAAATGGAAAAATAGACCACTTTTCAAGTGTATTCCATTTGATAAAAATTTACCGATGTTTTTGATACCATATGAGCAAAAAAATAATTTTTCTAAGAACTATAAAAATAAGTATGTTGTATTTCGATTCGACAATTGGGAATCGAAACATCCTATTGGGAAGTTATTGAATTCTTTTGGGGACGTTGATAATTTAAATGCTTTTTATCAATATCAATTAAATTGTCGTGATTTAAATATATCATACAGAAAATTTATGGATGCAACGAGGGGTTTAGGTAAACAAAAAAAAAATTCAAGTATTTTGGGTCTATTAGAAAAATATGATGTTGTGGACTTAGAGGACGAAGAAGTATTTACGATAGATCCGGAGGATTGCTTGGATTTTGATGATGCGGTGAGTATTCGTAAGGACAAGAAGGCGAAATATGTGTTGAGAATTTACATTTCGAATGTATCTATATGGTTAGATTATTTGAAACTATGGGGTGTTTTCTCGGATAGAGTATCTACGATATATTTTCCGGATAAAAATTATCCAATGTTACCCACAATTTTAAGTAATGGCTTATGTAGTTTGGTGGAAAATGAAACGAGGGTAGCCTTTGTTTGTGAGTTGCATATTCAAAAATTGAAAATAGAGGAGATTAAGTTTTTCAATGCTAAGATACGTGTACGGAAGAATTATGTGTATGAGGATGCGAAATTGGTTACAAGTACGAATTATTTAAGGGTATATAATTTGGTGAAGAATTTGAACGAGGAGGATGGCACTAATTATCTCCCATTTATTTATGACAGCCATGATGTGGTGGCTTATTTGATGGTAATGATGAATCATTTATGTGCAAGTGATATGAGTTCTAAGCGTAATGGAATATATCGTTCTATTGTTATGAAGGGTGAAAATATGGAGGTAGTTCCGGAGAAGATACGAACATTTATGTCTCTATTAAGAAATTCAACGGGGGGAAAATATGTAAGATATAATGCAGATATAGGACATGCGATTTTAAATTTGAAGGAGTATGTACAGATAACATCACCTATAAGAAGATTAGTAGACCTTTTAAATATGATATGTTTTCAGGACAATTATGGATTGGTTAAATGGGTGGATGAAGGAAAGGAATCATTTTATCAAGGATGGTTGGAGAGATTAGATTACATTAACGAAAAGATGAAACAAATTAAAAAGGCACAGAATGATTGTAATGCATTACATTTATGCTACACCAATATGGATATCATCGATTCATTTCATGACGGATATATTATTGAAAAGGAAGAAAGAGAAAGTATATTTCATTATATGGTGTATTTAAATGATCTTAAAATGATCATAAAAATGAAAAATATTTTAGATTTACCAGTATATAGTAGTCATAAATTTAAAATATTTGTATTTTGTGATGAAAATACTCTTAAACAAAAAGTAAGGGTTCAGTTATTTGATTAACATTTTAAAGGCTATGTTCACGAGGCGGGGCTGAGGGCGGTGGACGTCCACTACAAGGCGCGATACAGGGTGGAGACAGCGTCGACGGGTTCATTATAATCATAAGTTAAAATATAATTTCTTTGTTCTATTGTATTTTCCCAGGGTTCCATAACTTTATAATAGGTTCAATAAAATGCAATATTTTGCTCACAATATTCTTTACAATATTCTTCGATGATTTTCATATCGGGGATGGTTCGCTTGGGGGTTTTCCACTTGGCATCACGATACCAAGTTAGTTCAATGTTATTTTCAATACAATTAGAGAGAGCAAAAGAGAAAAATGTATGCATTTCTTCTTGAGATACCTTTCTTTTTTTAGTATAATTTCTTAATAAGTATGTTTCAAATGGAGTTCTGTCGCGAGGATTTTTCAAGACAAACATGGATAATAATTTGTCTACGGGGCCTGCAATAATAATATCCAAGAAATAAATCCCGGCCATCTTGGTTTCAATACCACAAATAGTCATAATTTTATCAAGGTATAAATTTTTGTTGATTTCGACAAATCTCTCCATATCAGTAGAGAAAATATCAGTTCTCAGTTTTAAAACGTTTTTGTAGCCGAGTTCTTTTGCTTTTTCAATACCTGTTTTAATACACATAATTTGGGAGTTATGTTTGTGAGTAATCATACAATTTTTTATGGCTTCATCATTGTTTAAAACGACAATAAAATTATTGTTTTCTAGATTGTCAATAAGTTCTTTTTTAGTGTTATCCCAGGTGGATATTATTTTATGATGTACATTTTTGTATGTTTCAATAAGACGTTCTGTGAAGAGGGAGTTAAGTTGTCCTGTAATTAATATAATAGTGTCCTTTGTTAGCATTATTATATTTATAGTTTAAAAATTTAAATACTTTTATTGTATTATACTAATTTCTTTTATGGTATATTTTTCTCTGTTGTGATCTTCTGGTCTTCCTCGTGGATTACATATAAAATGTATCCCGTTTTTTTTTTCTTCCCACTCACAGTGGGTATGACCAAATATCCATTTTGATATTTTATTATATTTAAACAAAGTATTCATTTTTGAGTTTAATTGACTAGCCGAGTTATCGGTAACGGTTAGATTCTCACAATATTTTATATCGGGTAGAGTATGTGTAACAATAATAATATTTTTAATATTGTCATCATCTTTATATTTTTCTAAGGTAGAAACCATGAATTTGTATTCTTCATCGGCCTTTTTTATTACATTATTAATAAATAGGGTGTTATCTGTTTGATTGAAATGGGGTATCCAATTTCGAAAATAATCTGTGGAATCTTTTATGCTTTTTTTATTTTGATTATCGTAGTCCCACCAACCACAACAGCCAATAAACATAGTATTTTTTATAATGTATGGTTTAGATGGTAAATATATTATTTTATTATTGGTAATCTTATTTAGAATGTAATCTTTGGTATATAGATTTGGATATATGTTAACGTGTTCGTGATTACCGTCTACAAATATTATTTTTTCATAATAAACGGAAATTTTATTTAGATAATTAATACTTTCATTTAGATCATCACATATATCACCCGCAACAATTAGATATTCATTTTTAATATTATCGAATTTTAATGGAAAATGCTTAATTATACCAAACGGATATTTTGTTTTATAATCATTTGACCACTGGTCTATATGTAAATCGCTGACAACATCTAATTGGATGGTTTCTACCTTAAACGGTGAATATTTTTTATCGCATGGTGTAAAAGAATTTAAAATGATTAACGCGGGATCAATAAATGTTTTAGTTCTGCAATTTGGACAGAAATCAAATGTTTTATTAACATTTAATAAGCAGGTCCAACAATAACTGTGTTTACAAGATGTTTCAATAGGAAATCTACAATTTTCTAAACATATGGAACATAATTCATTACTTTCATATTTAAATTTTTCTGGTAGTATCATAATATCAAAATAAAATGAAAATGATTCTAAAAAATTATCTATGGAAGAATATTTTTTAACGCATAAAAGATAGGCGTCATTGTTTTTCTTTTTAAATTTTTTAATTAATTTATTTATAGATAAATAGTTTATCAATAAATTACAATATAAATCGTAGGATTTATAATTTTTATTTTTCATAGTATTATATTCTTTATCGAAAATCGTGATAGCATTTTTTAAGATATTAAAAAAATCCGGAGATTGTATATGTGTTTTAATAGAATTATAATCAATATAATTTTCTTTAATAGTTAATTTATCTTTTATATTTTTTAATGATTTTCCATATTTCATATTTATTATAAATATTTATTTTATAATTTTTACGATTTCTGTGTGGTGCATATTTTTTCCTAAAAACGATTGTCTATATATAACTTAGCAAATTTAAATAGATTTAGAAATTACAATCTATAATAAAATATTGATATGAGAAATCTAAATCTATTATTACCGATTTTACTTTTTAAAACAGTTACTTGTCGATTTTTTGATAACTTATTTCCAATTCCTCTAGTGTCTAGTGTTGATTTAAAAAAATATATTGGAAAATGGCACCAAGTGGGTACTTCTAGATCTACAAAGTTATTTGGAACAGGAGTAGATTATTATAATGTTACAGCAACTTATGAATTACAAAAAGACTATAATAATAATATTACTGTTTTAAATGAAGGTTATAATTCAAATGAAGAATTTGAAAATATTTCAGGATATTCCTATTGTAATAATAATGATATCCCAGCCAAACGGAAAGTCCATTTTACTGGAGTACCAGTAGATGGTTCGTATTGGATTGTTAAACTTGAAGAAGAACAAAATCAATACGAATATGCAATTATAGCAGGCCCATTAACTAGATGGTTTGGAACTAGATTTTCATTATATGTATTAGCTAGAGATATAAAAATCTATAAAGAAAAATATGAAGCTGAAGTAAAAGAGTGGTGTAAAACCAATGGATTTACAAATTGGTGGAATTGTTATGTACCCACCAGTTAAAAGTTTAATCATTACATTATTTTTGAACCTAAACAAAATGATATGTTAATCGCTTGTGTTTCAGGCGCTCATCGTGGAATGCCACAAAAACCAGGTAGAGAAACATTAGTTCTTGTTGAGACATTTGACCCGGTTTTCTAAATACGTCCATTAGGAATCTTATTTACTTTATCAGAAATATTAATAGTATTATATTTTTTAATAATAAAATATAACCCAAATAATCTTTCATAACAACACGACCCATTTTTATTTATTGGAGGATTTATTAAAGTTCCAAATAAATTTTTAATTGTGTAATTAGTGCATATAAATGAACAATGTGTTGCTAGAGTAAAATGTTTATTAATAATTTTTTTGTATTCTAAATCTACGTTTCTTAATAACTCGATACCTAACGATTTTATGGAATTGTGCTTATTAAACCCATAATTACTATAATATATAAAAACAGTTTTGTCATCTATTTTCGAAATATCTATATTTTTAACAATTAAAAATGAATCTTGAATACAACAATAAATATCATAATTTGGATATTTGAAATAAGCATACTTATATGCACCATATTCATAATTTTTATTATTTGGAAAGTGGATTTCAATTAATGGAAATTTTTTAGAGATTTCGTTATATATGGTTAAATCTGTACTACAACTATCAATAATGCATATTTTTAAGTTATATATATTAAAAATTTTATATAAATTAATTATATTTTTTATTAGGATTTCTGTTGGATTTTTTGAACAGATTATAATTAATAATGATAGTATCATATATATATATATATATTATACGTAAAACATAAAGTATCAATTATTTTAAATAGTTTTAGAGAGATTTTATTAAAATCTTTAAAATTAATTTATTTTATAATTTTTACGATTTCTGTGTGATCCATATTTTCTCTTAAAAAACTATTGTTATCTTGATATATATCTTTTAATTTATCAAGTAAGAATTTATTGCTTATTTCTGTAGTATTTAAGAAGGTTAAAATATCTTTTTTGTGTAATTCATAAGAAAATCCGTAATCATATTTATTTGTTAGTATATGTTCTGGATATCTTTGAAGTGTTGCCCAACTTCTACCGGATGAATGGTTGATAAATTGCAGAGCTTCTTTTATATTAATATTTTTTTTGTCTAGAATATTTAAAATTTCTGCCGCGGATATTAAATGTAGGGCGAGGAGGGTATTATTTGCAATTTTAATCATACTCGAAGTACCTACTTCATGAGATATATAATATATTTTATCCGAATATAATTCTATAATTGGTAAAATATCTTTATATGTTTTTTTAGGACCGCTAACTATACTTGTTAATGTTCCATCATTCATTCCCTTAGGACCACCAGATACCGGGGCATCAATGTATTTTATATTATTTTCATTCAATATTTTATCTATATTTTTAACGTCGTTTGGGCAAGAAGAACATATATCAAGCCATTTTTTTTGATGATTAAAAGAATGTGAAGATATATTATTTACGATTTCAAGAGTAATTTTAGAATTGGGTAAAACAGATATTATTGTAGAACTGTTTTTTATAAAATCATTCAAATTATTTTGTTTATAAACATTACATTTTATAAGTTTTTGTGTGTTATTTTTTTCAATAAGAACATTTACATTAAAATTATTTCTTATTAATTTTTTAAATAATGGAAGTCCCATATTTCCTAGACCAATGATTCCAATATTCATAAATTATCTATATAAAAACAATATAATATTATAAAATATAATGAATACAATTTTTTTAAATGTTTCAAATTATAATACTATAATATTTAAAAATGTTAAGATGTTGGTTTTCGATATGGCAGGAACAACCATAAATGAAAAGGGTTTGGTCTATGATACACTGTATAAAACAATAAAAAATTTTGGATTGCAAATTTCAAAAGAAGAGATGCATAAATGGCATGGTTCAAACAAATACGAAGTATTGGATTATTTTTTTTATAAGAATAAGCCAATGCGAAATGAAAATTGTGAGATAGAGAATGCAGTAAGGGATCAATTATTTTCAAATTTTAATAATAATTTAAATGATATATATTTTACACCATCGGATATTGGACTGATAGATGATAAGCTTCCGGAACTTTTTGAGAATATAAGAAGAAAGGATATAAAAATAGCCTTAAATACGGGGTATTCTAAAGATATTCAAGAGAATCTTATTAGAAAATTTAATTTGAATGATTGTATTGATGATTATATATCAAGTCAAGATGTTAGTTTTGGTAGACCATATCCATATATGATTCATAAGTTAATGGAAAGAAATAATATTATGAATGTTAAAAGTGTTTTAAAATTTGGTGACAGTCGCAATGATGTTTTGGAGGGAATAAATGCGGGTTGTTTATCTTCGGTAGGGGTATTAAGTGGTGTAGGAACTAATAAAGATTTAAAAGATGCTAGATATGTTTTAAACAATATAATGGAAATAGAATAAGTAGGCACATTAGAAATACAAGAAGAATTAAGGATTTAATATATTATTTAGTGAAGTAATTTATAAGAATATTAATAGTAGTGTGGCTTATTTTTTTGATATTAAATAAATCTTTGCTATAAGTATAAAAAAAATGACTAATATAAAATATTTTATACAGTCTTTAAAAAAAAAAGAGAGACTAGAATATATAGAAAAAAATAAGTCCATTATTCCTGAAATGGAAATATTTGAATCTATAAATGGATATGACATCGATGCTACAATTAAAAATTTAAAAAATATGAAATTAAAGTATAAGGAATTAAAGTTTAAAACATATGGTACACTAGCTTGTTTTTTAACTAAAGTAAAAGCATTTCAATACCAAATTAAAAATAATATTCAATATATGTGTTTGATTGAAGATGATAATATTATACAAAAGGGTTTTAAAAAATTTATAGAAAGTAAATTATATTTATTAAAAGACTGTAATATGTTAAGACTTTCTAGATGGGGTGACGGATATGTCACATCATTAAATGGTGCAAAAAATATTGTAGAAAATATATATAAAACAGGAATAATAAGTAATATAGATAATCAACTTAGAACTTGTGGAGAGATCGAAGTTGATAAAACACCTTTGAGGTCAGTTTGTAAAAGTAATCGTGGTGATTGCTTACAAACAGAAAAAATATCCCCGATTATGGAATTAAAATTAGTTAATTTGTCATACTAAAAATTAAAGTATAAGGAATTAAAGTTTGAAACATATGGTACATTAGCTAATTTTTTAAAAGGATATAAAAATAGCCTTAAATACGGGGTCAATATTTAAAAGATGCTAGATATGTTTTAAACAAATAAAACATAAATTTTTAATTTAGTCAGTTAAAATAATATTATTTGGTAATTTATTTAAACAAAATTCCTTGTATTCTTTAGTTATAAGATTATACTTTTCTAACCGTTCTATTATATCCATGTCTTTTTTCAAAAATCTTTTTAAATTATTATACATTTTTTTTGTAATTTCTATTTTTGTATATTTTTGAAATGATGAATTAATATCTGAGATAAAATTTGGTTGTGCATTCTTTTCTGGAAGATGTATATCTTTATTAAAAATATTTTTATAATCTTCTTTTAAGTATTCATGTCTAATAACTCTAATATTATAAGTTTCGTTAAAATTATTTAAGTAATGATGTAATCCATACTTTATATGATCACAATTGGAACAAAAATTTATTGCCTTTAAATTTTCACTTCCATCGTTATTGTATAAATTTTCTGCTAATTTTTGAATTGTTTCAAAATATTTAAAACCTTCTATTTCACCTTTAAAATGATCCCGCTTCCCTCGTATAATTAAACGAGTATATTTAAAGTTAAATGCTGAAATAAATCTATCTATTGGGTGTCTGATACAAAAAATGAATTGATAATCACCTTTGCCATTAGTAAGGTTATTTGGTATAATTGGTACTGGATTACGTTCATTCGCGTGATGTATAACTTTGAAACTAATTTTATGATATTTCAAACTAATATTCAAAACTGTCCCAGAACATTTTCCCACATGTATTATTATATAATTCATATATATAATTAGTTATATTTTTATATTTATTAAAATTAAATTTTAATTCTAATAATATATTGATGCCTACTCATAAAAGTATTGATTATAAATTATCAACAGGTCGGCGTTTTAAATGTTCAGAGGTGTAAAAAATAAAAATTAATTTATTACCAATTAAATATTTAAATAATTATTTTAATTTAAATAAATAGTATTATTAATTAGTATAAATGCTATTACCTAATAATAAGAAATACTTATTGTACATAAAAACCGCAAAAACAGGAGGAACGTCCTTTTTAGAACATTTGGAGGGATGTGGGAATGTGAAAAAGTATGAGAGAAGGAAGTCAGGAAGAAAATTATCAGATGTAAAAGAAAATGATATAATTATGATACAAAATGACATTCTTATGAAATTTTCAAAGCAATATCCAGAAATATATAGAGATAGTTATAAAATAATAATATCAAGAAATCCTTATACAAAATGTATTAGTTCATATGATTATCTAGAAAGAATAAGTTTTTTAAAAGACGTAAATGCAAAAGAAAAGAATGTGAAAGAACTTTTAATGAGCGAACGTTATTATGAATATGATTCTAGTAAATATGATTATAAGATAGAATGTGATGAAAAAGACTGGAAGTTATTTTCAATATTTGGGCATTTTTTTTTAGAACAGAGTTTTGGTTTAGATAAAGAAGATATAGATGTAGTGATAAGATTTGAGAATTTGGAAAAGGATGTGGTGGATTTATTTAAAAAGATAGATATTAATATAAAAAAAAGAATGCCTCACAAAAAAAAATCAATAGTACCAAAAATGGAATTGGATGAAGATGTAAAATCCTTAATATATGAAAAATTTAAAGCGGATTTTGAGTTATTTGATTATCCAAAATAGTAATATTAAAGAATAATGTAATTAGGTTCTTTTTTTAGAAGCGGTAATAAATTGTAATACTTTCTTAGATAACATAGAAAATTAATGTGAAAAAATAAATTAAGGATGGTTAAACTAATTAGTGTGTCAATTTTGCCACTGATTGGATTGTTTGGATTGTTAATTCTAAATTCGATTCTTTTAATCGTATTTGCTTTAAGAGTAATTAGAAATAATAATCCCATAAATTTTATACCAAATTGTGCGGATTGATATATCATATAACATTTTATTTTGGACATATTTCTCGTATCCGCACCATTATATCCAATACAAAAAAAGAAAAAACTAATTAGTATTTGATAAAAATAAATAATAAAATAACTAAAATTTAAAATTATATCAACACACGTTAAGCAGATAATATTACCAGAGTCTCTTTCAATTTCCAAATATTTTGCATATAATTCATTTGCTTTGGTTTGTTCATTGTATTGATTTTCTTTTGTTATGGGGACAACTTCCACAGGACAATTGACAACTTCATATTCTGGAGAAGAATTCATCATTATTTATATATTTATTTATATATTTAAATAATGTTTAATTTGTTTTATGAACAACGTACATATATGTTTGATGGCCATCTACTAGAAAGGTTTCTAAATTTTCAGCCTGTGATACAATTTGGTCAATTACCGTCCAGTTTGCGCCTTTCATTTTACCTATATCTTCAATAACAACCCAACCATTTACATTTAAGTTTTCTAATGCAAATAATAGGGTGTGTAAATTTGCACAAACATTATGTAGTCCATCATCAATAACTAAATCGTATTTAATAGTTCCAAATTTGGCTTTAAGTCCTTCGAAGGTTTCTTCTTTCATTTGATCCACAAAGCAGGTTTTGATTCTTTCTTCTTCGAAGAGTATTTTTTTGTCTACGTCGGCTCCGTATAAATTAGAATTTGGAAGATACTCCTTAAGTGCTTTTAAAGATGCACCTGGAGAACCATTTTCTCCCATGTTTGATGCAATAGACGTATCGTTTGTACCAAGACCAATTTCAAGAATATTTAGTCTATTTTCTCTACCAAGTTGATTTAAAATTCTATTGTAAACTAAGTGATAATTGTGAAAGCGCGGCTTATTTTTATTATTTGCTTTATCAGAGTTGTATTTATTGAATAGTTCTCCTAGTTCATCGGCAGTACCATCATTAAAATTACTTATATGGTATTTTTTAACTACAGGTGATTTAACATGTCTAATTAATTTAAAAAGTTGTGGAATAAATCGCCTAGCTGCTTCTGGCCAATGATGTTTATTTTGATTGTCATTTGCGGAGTCACTAGAAAAATTTTCTTTTAGAATAGCAATAGACATTATGTAATTTTGTATGATTATTTTTAATGAAAACTTACGTAATTAAATGTATAAAGATTGATTTATTACGATGTATTTCAAAGTATGTTGTTGAATTTCTTTACACTTAGATAATAAATTCATATCATTTATGATATCACATATGTCTTCTATTTCAGAAACAATATTATTTATTTTGAGAATAGCTTTTATAAATTCTCCTAAAAATAGTCCCTTTTCATCCTTGAATTTTTTAATTAGTGTTTTGGACTCGGCTTCATTGCCAACATCACACCATTCCATAGTAAAATCAATTATATTAAAATTAAGATTATAATCTTCACCTGTAAAAAGTCCATTTTTTGTTTCGTAAAAATGAAAGTTTTCATATGAATCTTGTAATTCATCAATTATGTGTTTTAGTTGACTATCTTTTGTATTTGGTGTTTCACTTTTAAATTCGTCGTTTATAGTTATATTTGTAAAACAACTGAATAAACCGACTAGTTGTTTATAGTTAAGTTCTGCAAAATTATCAAATTTATACATAATCGTTGAAAATGCAAGACAGTGCATTTCTTTAATGTTTGATGCGATAGTACCTATGGTTGTTAGTCCAGTTAATTCTGTTTCTGGGATTTTATAAAAGAATCCTTCATCAAGAAGAAATGTTTCAATTGTTTCTACATTTTTTTGTAAATATGAGTTTGCCTCTTCTAAAGTGTGTTTTATAGTATAAACATGTTTACACTGTTCTTTATAATTTAGTATTGTTTCTTTATCCTTTTCCAAATTTGGATATGTATCTTTAAAAATTTTAATTTCTCGGGATATTTTTTTCTTTAACTTTTGTGGTGCAGTTTTTATTCTTTCTATCATATCAAAATATTCATTTAGTTTTGTTTCGTGACATTCACATTTATCTAGTAACATTTTTGCTTTATTTTTTGTATCTTCGGCCTCCGCTAATTCCTTTTTAAGTTGTGATGTTTCGCAAATTATATCTTGTGCCACCATACTTGTAGATGTATACTCGAGGGCTTTATTTTGATAAATAGGTACGGAATTAAGAATATATTGAAATGATAATCTAAATTTCGATGTTAATTTATCTGGTTTATTGGCCAACATACATTTATATTCTGTCACTGGTGGAACGTCGAATAAATTGTTAATATGTATAACATGACCTTTAGTATCGAATCCTCTTCTTCCCGCGCGACCGGCCTGTTGCGTGTATTCGTGGGAATGAAGAAAGCGTTTTTCAGACCCGTCAAATTTATTTACATTTGAAAATAGAACTGTTTTTGTTGGCATATTTAGTCCTACAGAAAAGGTTTCAGTAGCAAAAAGAAGTTTGATATAACCTTTTGAAAATAGGATTTCGATCATCTCACGAAGAATCGGGATGATTCCTGAATGATGTACAGCAACCCCTTTTTCTAATAGTTTAATCATAAATTCATATTCAGGTAGACGTATAAATTCCTTATAATTTGGTAATTTCATAAGAATATTTTGACATTCTTTTCGAATTGTTTCCATGATCTTAGGGTCACTGTGTAAATTTGTGGATATTTCACTCGCGTATATTTCAACATTTCTTCTTGAATAAACGAAGCAAATGGCGGGTAATAGTGTATTAATCTTAAGATACTTAACTATATAATTGAATATTCCGGATCTTCGTGGTATCATGTGATTTTTATCCATGTAATTTTTCACCTTTTTAACTTTGTTGTATATTAATTCATTAAATTCTCCTTTTCCTTTCTTTATTAACATAGGCTTGTTTGTAGTATTTTCCAACAATTCTTTCATTTTTTTGTCGGTTATCTTTTTAATGTCTGCGTTATTTGCGGATACCCACATGTAATGTTCCAATGGAACAGCACGTACTGAACAAGGTGTTAGTACAACTTCCTTTTCTTTAATTGTTTCAATCCATTTGGCGAAAGATTCTGGTGAATCAATGGTTGCTGAAAGCATGATTAGTTGCACGGGGGATGGAGACATCATAAAGCACTCTTCCCATACGGTTCCGCGTTCTTGGTCATTAATATAATGTACCTCATCAAAAATAATTGCACCGACTTCTCTTTCTATATCAATGTTAAATTCAAGAGATGCCACCTTGGTCATATTTTTTTCCATTAAATCTCGTTGATATAAATTATTTCTAAGAATTTCAGTTGTCATAATTAAAACATCGGCTTCAGGATTATCTTTAATATCACCGGTTAAAATACCAAAACTAATGTGTTGATATTTATTGGTGAATTCAAAATATTTCTGATTTGAAAGCGCCTTGATGGGAGAGGTGTAAATCACCTTTTTACCTATGGATTTAAAATATTCAATCGCAAATTCCGCGGGGGTTGTTTTGCCAGAACCAGTTGGCGCAGTTACAAGAGAATGTTTTCCGTCGACGATTGCGCGAATAGCATATTTTTGCCAGATACTTAATTCAAATGAAAAATATTTAAAATACTTTTCATATGAGGAAAAATTATCTGCGGGCGTGTTTTCAGGGGCAACGAAGACCATTATTATTTATATTATTGTCATCTTATTAAGTAGATTTCATATAATAGTTATTTTTTAATCTTTTGATTATTCTTAGATTTTTCGCTTTTTTTTTGGTATAATACAAATAATAAAATTGAAATATAAAAATTAAATAGTATCATATAATACACATATAATGCGAACATTATCATCTATTTTGATTGGAAGTTTAAAATCAAATATGAAAGCAAATGTTTTGGCAAAAAAAATGAACAATAAATGGGAATGGAGTTCGCGGGGTGATTTGCTATCAAACATAACATACTGTAGAAAGGTATTGCAATCACAAGATATAAAAAGGGGAGATCGTATTGCTTATAAGGGAGATAATTCAATGGAGTGGATAGCCTGGAATCTGGCATGTAATTCATTAGGTGCAGTATGGGTTCCTATGTATACAAATCAAAGCAATGAATATTGTAAACATGTAGTAAATGATAGTGGAGCGACGCTATGTATTATGGAAAATATGGATGAGCCTTATACGGATACAAAAATATTATCAAATACTGTCGGGGACACTTCAATATATACAGAAAAAATAGATTTTATAGAAAATGATATTGCTACCTTGATTTATACTTCAGGGACAACGGGTTCTCCAAAGGGCGTAATGTTATCGAATGAAAATATAATATCTAACATCGAAACAACACGTTCACGTTTTAAAGATATGTATACAACGACTTCTTTGAATATATTGCCTTGGGCGCATATTTATTCACAAACGTGTGAATTATATTACAATTTGAAATATAACAATAAAATGGCATTGGCAAGTAGTAGAGAGAATTTTATAAGTGAATGTAGAGAGATACAACCAGAAGTTCTTTATGTAGTTCCGCGTATATTAGAATTAATCAAATCAAAAATAGATATATTGGATATTCCTTATGTAAGATATCTAATACCATTTGCATTACATCGAATATTTGGACAGCGTTTACAGGTAATATTTACGGGTGGTGCAAAATTGCAGGATAAAACGAGGCAATTTTTTGCAAATAATGATATTGTAATATGTGAAGGCTATGGAACTACAGAATTATCTCCCATGGTTTGTGTAAATCACATGAATGACCCACGAAATGAAGAAAGTATTGGTAAAGTGTTAGATAATATTATAGTAGAAATAGTTGAAGGAGAGATACAAGTTTCAGGACCGAACGTTATGTCTGGTTACTGGAATAATGAGGATGCGACGAGAAAGGTTTTAGTAGAAAGGGAAGGTAAAACGTGGTATAAAACGGGTGATGCTGGAAGGATAGAGAATGGATACATATTTTACGAGGGAAGAATTAGTGATAATTATAAATTGAGTAGCGGAAAATTTGTGAATGTAGATAGTGTTGAGAATGTAGTAAAGAGATTTGTGAAGGGAATGGTAGTAGTGTTTGGAGAAGACAAAGATTATAATGAATTGATTACAGACCAGATAGTCCATACCGATACCTTGCGTGAAATAAATAAAAGTTTACAGAATTATTTAAAAATAAAAAAGATTCATTATTTGGATACGGATGAATGGAGCCCGTATTTAACGCCAAAAATGAGCGTGAAGAGAAAATTATTGATACAAGAGAAATATTCTTAACCTATAATAAAATTGAAATGATAAATCTCTCCAAAATATATTATAAATCATGAATCATCCAGCAAATCATCAAGATTGGGAACCTGTTGTTTTGAAAAAACCGGCACATCTTGTGCCTGGTGCGAAAAAAGGTGGCGGTGGAGGTCCAAAGCCTCCGCAAGAAGGAGATGAATTTAAACTACCAAAGATCGGTAATAATTTGAAGGTTGCGTTGATGCAGGCGCGGGTGGCGAAGAAAATGTCACAAAAGGACTTTGCCCAGAAATTGGGTGTTTCAACGGATATTGTAAATAAGTATGAGATGGGAAAGATTGTTCCCAACAACAACTTCATTTCAAAGATGGAACGGATTCTTGGCACGAAATTGCCCCGGGCTATAAAACCTAAGAAATAGATTTAGGAATAAATTTATTTGTAAATGATTATTGTTTTTTAGTAAAAAGGTTAGGAGAGTTGTTTAAACTATTTTTTTTCCGTTCGTTTCGTTTGTTTTCTGAAAAATTGAAAACTTTTTCGTTCAATGTAAAAAAGGTATAACACCCAACTCCAAGAACAAGATTCTTACCAAAACAATGCCAATGTCTAGTGAAGAAATGAAAGTTCTCAAGATGCCTGAACTCAAGGATTTGTGTCGCGGTTATAACTTGAAAGTTTCCGGTAAAAAAGACGACCTTTGTCAGCGTATTCTTGCTCATCAGTGGAAAATGGAGCTTAAACAACAGCGTCTGGAGCTTGCAGACGAGATTGCGGCAAAGCCGGATGGTAGCGTAGACGATGAATTTGAAATAGTGATAAAGAATTACTTCGATTGGTGCAAAAAGAATCATTTTGCCGCGCACGAGATAGCGGAAGGCGGTTATTCATACAAGAAGGTCGATTACCGAGAAATTCGCGCATCATTCAAGGAATACGACCCTGACGCGTCGACGCTGCGGGAAGATAAATATGTTCCGGTTCCACAGAACAAGATGGAGGTATTTATTGAGATGTTCTTCGATAAATTAGGGGGACAGTGGGAAATGTTTGACATTAATTGTGGGGAGGTTGAGTTTGATGAAGGCGTTGAAGAGAGATTTAGCAAAGAAATGAAAGAAGGTTTCGCCACTTCATTAACGCAGTAGTATGCTACGAATTACGCAAATAACAGAGATTGAGAGAAATAAATTTACTAGATATCAATAATATAGAGCCACCCATCTGCCCCTTTTTGTGCGCGCATATAGAAGTTTTTTTTATTTATCTTTGTGTTGTCAAGTTGTAGATACCGCTTCATCATTATATGCGATAATAAAGATAAATTATTTATAAAATATATAAAAATAATAATAATTTTCGATTATTATTATTAAAAAATTGAATTAAATGTGCATTGACTAAATAAGTATAAACAATGGAGCACGGGCCTTTAAAAGATCCAACATTTACAAATGCGATGGAAGTATTTATCAGGAATAATACGTATGCAAGTTTGGCAAATAAGTTAGGGGAACTAGATAAGGAATCTCAATTTATAGAATATTACACTTACGATTGTGCTCTGTGTTATCTAACATGGAAGGCGATAAAGGATGACCCCGATATGTCAGATCCAAAGAATAAATTGAGAAAGCGTATTATCGATAATTTACAAGAATTAAAAAAACGCGGTAGTTCATAGATTTAATAGGGCGCGTATTTCAAATGGAAGAATCCAGTAGGTATGTAAAAAAAGAGTTTGTGGCCAATTATTATTTTTTCTATAATGGGATAAGTATGTTTCTTCATTAAAACAAATATGTGATAATTCTTGCAGTAAGATACCAAAAATAAACAAACTGGCACATTGAGGTAGAGAGATTTTTTTCATGAATTTTTTAACAAATATGGCGTAAACAGTGAAAAGAACGGTAGAAATTCCTGCAACATCTTTATCGGGAATGGAATATTTGTTGGATATCCAGTATACAGCACATATAAGTTGAGGAAAATGATAAGGTTTATTTAATATAAATTTTTGGAGAGATGCGAATATTCCCAAATAACAAATAGAAGTAGTAAATATATGAAATATAATATTATATTTATTTTGATGAAATTCAGAGAATTCTTCGAACTGTTGATAATAAACTATTTCTTGTGTGTTTTTATAATATTGAGAAATACCAATAGAAGTACATAATATGAAGGATGTTATGCTACTGGGTGTGAATAAAAGTTTATGTTTTGGGTAAACAAAGAGAAAGGAGAGCACTTTATAAATAACTAAATCTCTCCAGAATACACCCGGGGGGATGATTCTGATAAAGGTCTGTGTGATACAGATATAACATGAGATGTATTCCATGAAGTAGTGAAAATGAAAACGGTTTTTATAGACCCCTTGATAAATAAGAAAAAGGATAGCAAGATTTACGATACCAACAAATAGTTCAGTATAACCACCGATAATAGTAATAGAATTTATCAAAAAAGATAATATGTAAGATTGCGCGCTTGTGTATGGGTTTATAGAGTTAAGAAATTTGCTTCTAGCGAAGGCATTGTATTTAATATTTAGATACATAAATAAATTGGCAAAGGGTTGCATAAAAGAGGGATAATCATAAAAGTGTAGTTTAAATACAACTCTGGATTCATTATTTAAGTTATCGTTTCCGGATTTTATCCAGTGTAGGTCTCTGTTATAATCATGACATACAAAGGTATTAGGTTTAAGGGTTATGGCGTGTTCATTATTGAAAGGCAAGTGAGTTGTAGTATTATTTGGATTGGTCATACAGTATATGCACCTCCAGCATCGCATAAATGGAATCCATCCTAGAAATCCGTCAATGTGAGGGGTAATGAATACATTGTCTGATCCAACATTATTTTGTGGTTTTGAATGATATAGTTCGTCCATCATTGAAATAGGTTTAATAATACGATTGGTTTGCTCCATAAAAAATTTATCGAACAAAAAAATGGAAATTTTTTGTTTTATTTTATTTATATACATTTGTGTTTCTTCGTTTAAATTATAACACCATTCATGTTTAGTTGTGGAATGCATATTATATAGTAGTATTTTATATTTTTAATTAGATTCATTTAATATTTTTCCATATGCAGAAAACACATTCTGTATTTGTGTTTTACGAGACATGCAGCATCCATCTAAATCATTCAAAACATGACAAGAATAACCATTAAATTTAAAATTATAATTTAGATCTGCTCCACTGCGAATAAGTAATTTAATCACTTCGATAGGTACTAGATTATTAATACATGCAAAATATAGGGGGTCTAAATTATATCGACATCTTAGATATCCCCAGTCAGATAATAAGGATGTTGGACAAATTCTTATAATATTTTTTATATCATCAATCATCTTAGATTCATAAAGTGGAAAGGTTGATTTAGCAAATGGGAGGTATAATCCGGAGGAAAGTATATCAATTAGTATTGGTGAAAATTCGGACCTTGGATTATATTTTTCATAAGGCCATTCTAAGGAAAATGGACATTTTAGAGCATTACATTGGTTATTTCTTCCATTCCTTAGACAGTATGATTCATAGTCACTTTGATGTGCATTATATTTTTTAATCATTTTATAAATTAGTTCCAAATCCTTAATATACTCTCGATTTTCTGGTTTAAATACTAAATAGAAGATTAAATTTTCTCTAGCCGATTCTTTAATCCAATCTTTTATAATTTGATAGGTATTAAGATGTAAATATTCTTGTATTTTGTTTTTTACATCTTCGGGAAGCATTTTTGTTAAATATTAATTTGTAGCCATCATTTCAATTTTATAATTAAAAATATAAGATTCAAATAATTGCAAATTCATGTTCAATAGGAAGTGAAATATTCGCAACATTCCATAAATCCTGTACGTGGTCTCCGTGTTTTTTCCATCGTTCTTTTATACCACAATATCCAAAATATTTTGGTGTATATAAATTAATATTTTCAATATTTTTACATAAAAAACAAGACCACCAATTAAATGTTGAGTTACTAAGTGCGATATTTTTAAAATGATTTACAATATTGAAATCAATAAATTCATTTCTTTCGTTTAAAAAAATAAATTTATCTTTGTATTTTTCTAAGGATTTTAGGTATTTTGGAATGTGTTTATCGTTATAAGGGTGAATTAAAAAATATATAAAACCAAAAGTTTTGGATTCAAATATACTGGAAAAATAGTCTTGGCTCACGATTTCCGTGTTTTTTCCATTGTGTATAAAGTCGCCCAATCTTAGTATGCAAAGAATATCATTGTTTTGAATGGGTTTATAGTTTGAAAGATATTTGATACAGCAGTATGGTTTAACGTTAATATTTTTTATAACATGGTCATAATTTTTATTTATATAATTTGAATTTTGAAAAAAATCGTTGAATACATAGTTAACGTGGTAGCCAACAAATAGAATATCATGATTTACGAAATTTCTCCACGTGAGGGTTCTTTTTTTGGTTATTTTTGTGTTGTGAACTTTATTTGCAAATAAATCATCATTTATATCTATAAATTTTTCTATTTTTTCGGTTGGTTTTGTTATTAATTGTAGATTATGTTTACTAGAGAAAATAATTGCTGTGATATATGGAAACATTTGATTTCCTGCATTACCTCCTTTTACAAACTTAACCGAGACACTCATATATAAATCAATTATTAAAATTGTTGATCATTTATCTCATTTTCATATTCCATATTACTTATTTTAGTTTTTATGGTATATTTTATGATTTTAAGTGTAATAATACCTATAGAATGATTAATAACCTGAAATATTTTTAAAATACCACCGGAAATGCCTATAATTTCAACGATGGAGGATGTATTTTTTGTTTTAATAATCCAGTAATCGTATAATAGTCCTGTTAGTATGGAATTTGTAAAAACAAGTACAAATGTAAATATTTTTTTAAAGGACTCTTTAGATTGTTCTGTGATTTCTAATCGTGGTAATAGTGAAGTATTCAAAAAAAGGTCTTCATAATATAGAGGTTTTGTATTGCTAAATGTTACTATTATAGGAAAGTTTAAAAATAGAATAAATGACATTAAAGATATTACAAAGGATGGGTGAACAATTTTATATTTAGGTAATAGTAAAATCCAAAGACCAAAAAGAAAGGGCAGACTTATTCTTTTAAGTTTATTTTTATTAAAATCTTCAATTAATTCTTCCTTATTCATTTATATTTATTTTGAATATATTTTTACAGGGGAGACGACATTTATAATATAAATTAAAAGATTTAAAGAGTTCATAATATATCAGTATAGAGTATGAGTCAAAAGGATGATAGTTCCGCAGAGGCTTATTGCCAAGGTGTTGTAAAGTGGTTTAACAACAAAGCAGGATATGGATTTGTCACAGCAACTAGCGGAGACAAAGAAGGTAGTGATATTTTTGCTCATCATACTTCGGTTCAGGTTAGTAAGGAGCAATATAAATATTTGGTTCAGGGAGAGTACGTGGAATTCCAGGTGGTTCCTACGGATCCGGGCGTTCAGCACGATTGTCAAGCGGGTAACATTCGTGGTGTAAATTCCGGGAAGTTGATGTGTGAGACACGTTTTGAGAATCGTCGTCCTGGTAGGCGTCCGCGTCGTCAGGATGCTGATAAGGAGACTGAAGAAGCGGCGGAAGTGGTTACAGAAGATACTGCGGGTGGTCAAACGCGTCGTGGCGGCGGCCCTCGTCAAGGAATGCGTGGCGGTCGTCGCGGTCGACCCCGGAAGCAACAAGAATCGCAAGAACAAACGGAGTCTTAAATAATCTATAATAATCTATAATAATATATGTTATATATATATATATAATACATATTATGAAAACAAAAAAACAATGTAAATCATTAAATTTAAAAAAAACACTAAAAAAAGATAAAAAAATAATTAAAACGGAGAGGGATAAATTAAAATACTTTTTGGGTGATAGTTTACTGAAAAAAATATATGGCGAGTTTAAATCGCGAACAAGAGAGGATTACAAAACATTTCCTGTTATGATTTATGATAATAAATATTATTTTAAAATAGAAAAGGGTCAAGGATATGGTGCACATTATATAATAGACTGTAATAACAAACATAAAAAGGTCGTAGATTTAGAAGAATTAAGTAGAGGTCATAATTTTTTTAATTTTGATGGGATTGATTTTTCAATGGACGGTAAAAATCTTTGTTATAGTATAGATTACATAGGAAATAGAGAGTACACTCTATATTGGAAACCTCTCTTTTCAAAAAAACACATTAAATTACTTACTAAAATCTCTCCAGGAAGTGTGTGGTGTCCACATTCACTTTCAATTTATTATGTAATGCATGATGTGGTAGATATGCGGCCCTGTAAAATATTTAAACTCGACTTGAATACGGGTAAAAAAATCATGATATATTATGAAAAAGATAAAAGATATCAAATATCAATAAGTACTACAAGTAATCGTAAACATGTGTGTATTTATTCATCGGCTCGTAATAATCAGGATGTAATTGTTGTTAACGAGTGTGGATTAGTACATCCTTTCAAAAGAAGAGCGGACCATTTCTATAGTATTGATAAAAGAGGAGAACTTTGGTATATTCTTGAAAAGATAAATGGACAAAGTTGTATAAAAACTTCGAGAGATTTGAGAGATTTAAATATTATATTTCAATTTAAAAAGGAGATACAAGTAAGATCCTTTTTTTTAAAACAGGATTATATGTTAATTTATACCCGCGAAAATGGCATACTTTTTTTGTATGTGTATTATTTTTGTGACCAAAAAGTTTTAAAACTTCAATTCATGAAACATCGACATCATTTCTTTCTTCCTTATATGTATAATTTTAATTTTGATGCACATGAGTTGTATGTAAAATATTCGAGTTTTACGGTACCGCGTTCTCTTATTAAAATCAACTTACTGACAAAGGATGTTAAATTACTTTCAAAAAGGAAATATTTACAATATGACCCAAGTAAATATGTTGAAAAAATAGTTGTGGTTGATAATAAACTATCTATGACAATGTTATATAAAAAAACAAATCCTTTGAAAAAGGAAAAATGTGTTCTTTACGGTTATGGCTCTTATGGTATTACTATCGAATCAGAGTTTAACAAATATATACCCTCCCTTTTGGATCGTGGATTTATTTATTGTTTTGGACATATACGGGGTAGTAAATATCATGGTTATTCATGGTATAAGGATGGTAAATTACTTAATAAAAAGAACTCCTTCTTTGATTTTATAGCATGTGCAAAATATTTAATTCGGCGTGAATATACCACTCCGTCGCGATTGGCTATATGGGGAAGAAGTGCTGGTGGACTATTGATTGGTTCTACGATTAATTATGAACCGGGACTTTTTCAGTTGGCCATTTTAGGCGTCCCCTTTTTGGATGTTATTGATACAATGACAAATGAATGTCAGCCTCTTACTACCGAAGAATATGAAGAATGGGGAAACCCGTCAAATAAACAAATTGAAAAATATATGCGGTCGTACAGCCCCCTTGATAATATTAATCTCTCCAGTGATTATCCAAACATATACATTTATTCTAATGTAGAAGATAGTTTGGTTCCTTATAAAGGTGTATTGAATTATTATCAAAAAATAAAAGATGCAGATGTTTTTAAATGCGGTAAGAAAAAAATTATTTTAGATATTAATGATAAATATGGACACGGACAGGCGTCTCAGCGATATGAATCTATGCATGAAATGGCAAAAATGTATGCAGTTATTTTACATTTCATAAATTAATTTTTATTATAAAATATAAAAAGAATGTTGATTTATTTTATAAATGGGAAATATTTGTTTTAATTTTTGGTGTATAGAAGAAAAAGAAATAGAATTTCATATAAAAGAAAAAAGTAAATTTGATGGTGGTGATGAAATTTTAATTAGAAATTATTATTATAATGAAGAAGATTTATACGATAAGTATAATGATATCATTCTTTAGTTATATATTATGAACAAGTGGGTCTGGTTCCGGCATAAAAACCCGACAAATCCAACGCGCACGATGTCTACATGGGCACAAGCATTTTTGATCAAATTCATTTTGTTTTCCATGTAAATGTTTCCAGCCTAATTGTGGATTCCAGCCCTCAAAAAAATCACTCTCCCAATAAATTTCTAGTTTTTTTGGGCGATGATGTTGATGTCTTGGGCAACATTTACATGTAGATAACGCGATAACGGCATTTTCTGGATCGTAAATGTATTTTTTAATTAGGTCGCAAAATAAAACCACTTGCTCTGAATGTGATCTGTTTTTCCATAACATTTCTATCATATCATATTTTTTATGCACAGTTGTTCGTATAATTTCATCCATAACATCATTCGACATACGATGTGTAGAATATTCAAATATATTACTCATTATTTCTTGAGAAAATAATACCTTTCCAAACAAAAAGCACTGTATTTTTTCTAGAGGTTTCATTTTTGTTTTTTCCTTATCTTCTAGAGGGTTCATTTTTGTTACTTCTTTATTTATAATATAAAATCTTTTCAATTTTATATTATATTACAATTTCTATATTGCACCCAGACCCGTTACAACAACGCACTGGATCAAACCACATGTTTGAATTAATTTTATCCATTTTTATTATAAAATTAGTTAAACGAACCGGAAAATCAAAATGAACATTTAACATTGATAACTCTTCGTTTTTGTATTTCACATTAACATCAAATCTATTGTATTTACTTGCTAGATTAGAGTATCTTTGTAGTATATACTCTAATCGGTCCTTTTCTAAACTATCAAGTCTCGCACATTTACAGCATAGTTTTCCATTTACTCTATCGATGGAAGTTTTTAATATCTTCTTAGTTTTATGTGGAAATAATGTTTTAACAAAATCATTGTGAAATTTATATGTAAAATGAGTTGTATAAAAGTTTTTTAAATATTTATTTGCAAGCATAATATTTAATTCGTTAAAATTTTTACAGCACACATTTGGATCTAAGTATTTTAAAATGTGCTCAATAATAAGTTCCGTTAGTTCTATCATCTTATGAATAGAAATGTCATTGTTTTTTTGAATCAATTTTATATGTATTATTTTTTTTTAACAAATCTAGTATTTCTTCTATTCTTGGTCCCGTAAAATCTGATTCTGGTGCCGCATAAGATATGTGTTTAAGATTTTCATCTTCGGGTAGTGGTGAAAATATGTCATGTCCTACATGATTGTTTAAATAAATAGAATTATATTCTATTACATTTATGCTGCTATATATAGGAATTCGTGATTTTTGCGCAAATTGTCTTGTTATGGATATTAAGGACATAATATATGTATATATATTATATTTTTAATTGATTTAATTATTATAATTCATAAAAAGACATTATATTTATAAAAATCCCTTTTTCGTGTATATTATTTTTTAATAGGATAGGTATAATATATTGTTCCTTGTACTTATTTTGTATCTTTACCTTTTCTTTTAATATATGATTCATTAGATCTAGTATTTTTATTCCTGGTGACCAATTACTTGAACAAAATAAACTGCGAATACATATACACTCTTCAGGATTCCCATATATTTTACTCAATAATACCTGATATTTATGCAGTAGTGTAATAATTTCTACACCGTTTACATGCAATGTTGGTGGCTTGAATGGATAACATCTTGATATAGTAAAACAAAATGTATCTTTATTAAATGCTATTATTATAGATTTTTCAAAAGATGCAAATGGAGAGCACTCATTATATTCTAACATAGGATAATAGCGTAACAATTGTTTTACCTCTCCATGCAATCTTCTGTTAACACCTCTAATCATTACATCTCCTGTGTCCATATATATTTATATATATATATATCTAATATTTAAAATACTTATACCTTAGGTTTGATAAAATGAGGATTTAGAAATCTTTGTATGTTAAAGTATGTTAGTTTTGGGCTGTCTTCATTTATGTACAATAATTTTTTAAGTGGCTCGTCAGGTATAATTATTCTTCGGTCTTCTTGATATTGCAAAGAGTGGTCTTTTATATATTTGATAATTAATTTTGTTACATCCGTTCTTGCAATAGTATTACTGTCATGATTTAAAAATTCCTTTAGTTCGTTTGATATAGTTGTAGGATTGGCGAATCCTGATGGTTTTCGGTTTATTTTTTTCTTTTTATGTTTTTCAAAGAATTTTACTTCCTTAACGATACTCTTTTCAAGAAATTTTATTTGTGTTTGTAATGATGACATGGATTGTTTTAATGTGCACAAAGTTTCGAAAATATTTTCAAATTTGTCGGTTGTTTCTTGAGAGCAAAATGGCACTTCTTCAACACTCATTATATATATTAATTATAATAATCTTTATGTTTTTTATATATATTGTTATTATATGAAATATAATTTTTATGCATACATATTATTCTTATCCGTTTTTGGGGCCTCTTTAGGATTTATTTACAAGGACATATTAAAGAACTGTACTATATTCCAAGAAGTATTTATGACGAGTTTTATACTTTTAATAATATCAGGATTATATTGCTACTTTAATGAAGACAATATGAGTGTTTACAAAAAAATAATTATAAATAAAGATAATTTATTAGTTAAAGTATTGACATATTCTTCATTATTGTCAATTATTATTTACGTTTCGGGTATTTTAGTAATAAATGAAAATTTATCAAAAATTGAACCTTATAAGCAAGGTTTGAAGTTGTTGATGGTTACGTTAATATCATGTTTATTTTTCAAAGAAAAACTAAGTTATAAACTTATTTTGGGAACATTTTTAGTGGCTTTTGGAATTTTTATTATGAAATAATTTTTTATATATGTATAATTTATAATGGAATCTCCCCTCGAACATCTTTTACACGGCGCCGTTTTAACCTCGGTTCTATATTTTGTAATGAAATTTTTGCTTAAACAAAGCGAAAATGTAGCCGTAACGCGGTCTTTAGTGATTGGTCTTGTAGCGACTCTTTACATGTTAATGTTTGGACATGGTGCACCTACAAAATTGAATCCCGTATTAAATGTATTTTAAGTTTACATATGTTATATAAAATCTATAATATATGTAATGACAGATTGTAATGAAAGTTACAGTGATGAAGAAATATATGGTCATGATTCGGGTATTTACGGAACAGAAATACCTGGATTGAATGTAGATTTAGATGAGGTAAATGATCTACTTACTGCACTGAATGTTATTACTGATATAAAGTATTTAGATAAATTATTGTGGAATGAGGAAGATTCTTTGATTCCAAATATACAAGTAAATGGACCCTTTAGATTTATTCGTAGAATTTATAATATGCAAAACAGAAAAGATATGATCGAAAGGTTACAAAAAATTATATATAAGTCAATATCGGCTTTTAAATTTTCTTCCGCTAAGGTAAGAATAAAAACAAATTTAATAAGTTGTGTTACNGGATTGCATAATTTAAAACTGACATATAATGACGATACTATGGTTAAAAGTCAACTAAATGTAATGATTCAAAACATACAAAAAGTAATAAGCGAATAGATATAAAATTAATATTATAACTTATGTAAATGGTAAATAGAATTATAGAAAAAGAATCTGTTCCTCTTGAAGAATTGTTTCTATATTATGTAATTATATATTTCATATTTTTTTTATTTTCTTGTATCTTATGTAAATTATCTGCATTTTTATGGAGTTGAAAAATTGAAATAGATTTTTATTTTTTTTTTTTTTTTAAAAACTATGACACAGACTATCGATACGTCTAAATCTGTTTCTATGAATGTTCCTGGTGTCTTTTTCATCGACAAAGAAGCCGAGCCGGCATGCCCGGTCTGTCTTGAAATCATTGGAAATGAAAAGGATTCTGCAGTTTTGGGATGTGGACATAAATATCATTCGTCTTGTTTATTTGCATCTGCAGTTAACGGAAATAATAATTGTGCTCTTTGTCGAGTACAGGTTGGAACTAAGCCTGAATCAAGGCCAAAACTTACACGACCTCTTGCAAGTATATTTGTTCAAAATGAATTTAATAAAATTGGATTAGGGAGAGTTATGACTAATTTTTGCAAAAACATTGGACCCAAAGCACTTACTGAGTGGCGTTCCATGAGTAGTGAGGAAAGACTTGAAAGTTGCGATCAAATTATTTCTATTTTTGCACAGTTTGGTGTCCGTATAAATAGGCAAATTTCAAATTGGATAAATGAAGGTGATGAGCGACTGAATATACCTGAAGAAGCGCAAATCGAGCCATTTACGATTCCTCTATGGAGTTTTACAGACTCTTACGCATGCAATTATGATGAGAATGAGGGGAATGAAGGGGATGAGGAGGATAATGACGACAACAGTTTTGGTGGGGAATATGATGATATGCCTGCTTTGGTGGATGAGGAGGATAATATATGGCCTTACCATTTTAGACCAGATGCAGTATCTAGTGTTATCACGGCGCAGCGAATGATTCGTGGATTTATTGCTCGACAAAATTATAACTCATCATATATGCGAATGGAACGTTATAAATTATGGATCCATCAGTTAGAAATTTGGGGATGTGCGATACACCAAACAACTATGACTATTCAAAAAACATGGCGCAGTTATTTAATTCGTAACCGATTCAATATCGCAAGAAATATAGGTAATATCTATTATCCAAGAGTGATGAATGTTCTCGAAGGCGCTGATAGATTTTTAATGGTATCAGGTTTTCAACTATTCGTACGTGGTGATATTTCTTATGACGAATACTCTATACGGTGTTCTGATTCCATTTTTAACCAAAATAATATTACAAATGTTTCTAGTATCCAGCAATTAGATGATTCGCTCCTTGAACATCAAATAGAAACTGATTCCATTTTTAACCAAAATAACATTACAGATGTTTCTAGTACTCAACAATTAGAGGCTTCGTTCTTTGAACATCGAATAAAAATACAGAAAGGGTGCCTTAAAATACAAGCAGTTTGGAGAGGATACAGAGAACGAAAAATTATACAACTCGACAATAATATAATAATTCCACCAATTAGTGAGATATCAAATAATGATGAAATCTTAGATATGTCGTGGGATGATCCGGTGGCTGATTTGAATTCATTATTTAATTTTGAAAACTTTATAGAAACTTCATCGCTACCTGAATCTATAGTAGAAAGATTATCAAATAATGAACATTTATCTAATTACAATTATCTTATGAGTTTAGAAATTGATGATATTATCTGGCCACCAGGAGGTTCAGGTATTAGACCTTTATTCACAAGAGAAGAAGCAAATCAAATATTTGGAGAGATTATTCGACATATTGCCAACTATGGGTGGTCTGAGATATATGAGCAACTAGATTAATATATGTATTGACATAGCAGTTAATAGTTAATAGTTAGTAATTATCTATTAAATAACAAAATTTTTCTTGATAAGGGTCTACGGGGTTTGTTCTTGTTCGTGTAAATATGATAAAAATTTTTTATCGTAAATTACAATTTTTTTATTTTTATATTTTTGATATATTTCTTTAAATAAAGATAATTCTAACTTCATATCATGATGCTTACTAATATTTCTTTTATTATATTTAGGATTATATTTATTAAAACAGAAATCTATTCCAAAAATACCCAGTTCTTTCATCATGTCGATTTTATCAAATAAAAGACAGATTATCCAAAAACCAAGAGTTTTTCTAGGACGGTGTATAAATATAAAATTTTTCATATAACTAGATAATTCTTCTTCTGGATAAAATTCATGATTAACTTTGTATTTTTTTTTTGATTCTTCTATTTTATTTATTCTTCTATTCAATACATTTCTTGGTCTTCCGCTAGCTACAATTAATTTAATATTATAGTTTTTTATTAATATGCTAGGTATACCCCCGACATAAGTGAAAAATAAAATGTCTGTTTTTTTACCATAATCTATGGGTGATAAAACTTCAAATTTATTTAGTTTTATAACAATATCGTAACTATCTATTAAAATACCCATTTTTTTATTATTCAAAAAACTGGATGGACCAACTATTGCAACACGTTTATCTTTAATTAATTCTAGTAGCATTATATATATATATATATTTATATTTAATTATATGTATAATGAATAAATAACAACGAATTTATGTTATAAAGAATGGGGTGAACTCGCGATTAAGTAATAAAATCCCGAGAAGGGGGTTCGGGGGTATCCCCCGAGAAGGGGGTTTGGGGGTATCCCCCGAG
>NZTO01000058.1 GCA_002703375.1 Fidelibacterota bacterium
CAAGCTGGATCAGCATCACCAATCGTTCCATCACAATTCCAATCATCACAATCTACAAAACCATCTCCATCATCATCTATACCATTAGTACAATCCTCAGTTGATGGTTCTACTTCTCCACAAACTGCTTCATAATCACTACAACAGTTGTTAAAATCAACACATAAACTATTACATTGACAAGAATTTTCAGGAGTATAGCCTACACAACCATACTCTGCACATGATCCTTCGTCACTTCCGCCACAATCACTATTATTACTACAATCAAAATCATCGCAATCAATATATCCATCTCCATCATCATCTACACCATTATTACAGTCTTCAACCACTGGAGTATCACCATCGTGTGGGTGGCTTCCTAAATAATTCCAAGTTTCATTTGGGTAAACGATCCATTCACAAGTAGCTGAATTTGAAGATACATTCCACTCACTTCCACTTGTTACATTACTAGCTCTAACTAATGTATTATCTTTTGTATCTCCTAGATCACAAACATCCCAGGCTGATCCGGGATCATCGTTCCAATCTCCGATCCAATCTAAGCAAGAATAACTGTTTTCAGTTCCTTGAGCTAGACAAAAACCGTCATCACCATTACTTAGATATGTATGAAATTGATCACACTCTTCTAATATAAAAGAATCAGAAGATCCGTGACAAATTACATAGACATCACCCGGCGCAATAGTAGCAGATTCATCAAATGTGTTCCAATATTCATATTGGCCATCAGATCCATTCGTTGCATTTGGAAAAGCAAAATTTGCAAGATCAATAACTTCATCTGTAGGATTATAAATTTCTAAATATTTATTATTACTTGAACCCTCAGCATATTCAGAAAAAAATAAATTTTGAGTTAGACCAATTGATAATGAAAAAAATACGATAGAAAAAAACTTCATATTAATGCTCTCCCTTTTAATTTTTTTGATTAAAATACAATAATCCGTCTTTAAATTTATTATTAAATTGTTATATAAAACAAAAAATCAATTATCAAAAAAAGTAAAAATTTGTAATTTAAATTATCTTATAAAAACTTCAATTGCAGATGGTACTACCTCTGATCTAAAGGGAGTAATACCATTTATTTCACCATCAATGTTTAAAATATCATTGTTTGAATTTTCAATTGCAAATTTTTTAACTTGATAATAATCTAATTTGGGATGGCTAACGTGTGATCCGTTAAAAACTTTTGGCAGTAGATTAAAAAGTTCAAGCCTTGAGGCATCTTTAACAACTACAACGTCCATTAAACCATCATTTAAAATTGCCCTTGGTGCCATCATCATTCCCTTGCCAGTATGTATTGTATTACAAGCAATAATGAATAAAAAATCATCTTCAAAAACAATATCATCTAATACTAATCTTGCATATCTTTTTTTCTTCTTAATTACTTCTATTGCAGCTCCTAAAGTATATCGAGAATGTCCTAACCATCTTAAATATTCTGCTGTTATTCCTGCATCAGTTACCAAACCCCAACCAATTATATTAAAAATATATAATTTTTTATTTTTTAACCTCAAATCAACTATATCAATCATTTGAGTTTTACCTTTAATAATTGCCTTTACTGATTCTAGTGGGTCAACTAAATCTAGGTCGTGCATAAAAGAATTACCCGTACCTCCAGTAATCAAACCAATTGGAATTTTCATTTTATCTTCTCTTAACATCATTCCATTAATAACTTCGTGCATAGTNCCATCNCCNCCAATTGGACATATNCCATTAAANTTACTAAAATCTAATGTTTGAGCTAGNTCCTTNGCGTGACCAGCATATTCAGTATNTATAATTTTTAAAGATATTNCAGNTTTATCAAAAAGAGGTTGAATTTTTTTTTGAATTCTTAGTCCTTTTCCCCCACCACTGTTCGGGTTAACTATAAGAATTAATTTCATTTTATTTTTTTTCTTCATTAATAACATAAGTAAATAATATTAGATTAATTTACGATAAATGGCAATCAAATTAGAACATATCAATAAATCATTTAAAATTTTTAAACGAGACGCAGGTCTAAGCGGTGCGATTAAATCATTTATATTTAGAAAGTATGAGAAAGTTACTGCATTAAGAGATATTTCACTAAAAATTAATGATGGAGAGATAATTGGAGTTCTTGGTCAGAATGGTGCTGGAAAAACTACTCTAATTAAAATTCTTGCTGGATTAATTCATCCAACAAGTGGAAATTTAGATGTAAATGGCTTCACACCATCTAAAAGAAAAAATGATTTTTTAAAACAAATTTCAGTTGTNATGGGTCAGAAAAATCAACTTTGGTGGGATATACCTGCATCAGAATCTTTTTTGTTAAATCAAAAAATTTATGATATTGAAAAAACAGCCTACCAAAACAGGTTAGATGAATTAGTTAATTTATTAAATGTTGAAGACAAGCTTAATGTTCAAGTCAGAAGGCTTTCGCTTGGAGAAAGAATGAAAATGGAAATTATTGCTGCTTTATTACATAATCCAAAAATTGTTTTTCTCGATGAACCTACAATTGGCCTTGATGTGATTTCACAATCTAAAATAAGAGATTTTGTAAAAGAATATAATCATAAGCACAACACTACCTTTTTAATAACCAGTCACTATATGAATGATATACAGGCTCTTTGCGAACGTGTGTATGTAATAGATAACGGGATTGGACTTTATGATGGTAATTTTGATAAGTTAATAGAAAAAATAAATCCTTTAAAAAAATTAATTTTTGAACTTGAAAAAAATTCTGACATCAACAAAATCATACAAGTTTTAGGTAAACACAAAATAGAAATTCATGAAAATATTTTATCAACTCAACTTCCTGATGAAAAAATGACTAACCTAATTTCTGAACTTTTTAAGATTATTAAACCAAAAAGCTTCACTGTTGAAGAATTGCCAGTAGAAGACGCTATGCGATCTTTTTTCAACAATCCGAGTAAATACATTTGATTTTTAAATGGTTAAAAAAATATTATGCTGTAGTTAAGGTAACTTGGATTCAGACACTTGAATATAGAGCCAATGCTTTAGTTGGAATTTTCGCTATCTTTTCAGGTCTATTAATTGAATATCTATTATGGAAAAGAATTTTTTTAACAAGAAATGTAGAAATAATCAATGGCTTTACTTTTGAGCAACTAATTGTTTATCTTTTTTTTGCTCTTATGGTTGGACAATTAAAATCGTCCTGGGTTAATTCTTTTGAAATGATTGAATCTATAAGATTGGGAGAACTAAATAAATATTTAATTAGACCAATATCTTTCTTCTATTATAATTTATCTTTATTTATAGGTTACAACTCATTATATTTTATTTGTTATGGTTCGATGTCCATCATTTTTCCATTTTTATTCCCTGGATTATCATTTCAAACCCTTCATTCAATTTTTGGATTCATTGTATTTTTAATTTTATCAATTTTTATTTCGTATGGAATATACTTTATCATGATATGTACAGCCTTTTGGTTTGGAGAAGCTAGAGCTCTTATTTTAGCATACAACCTTGCAAATGTGGTACTTTCTGGTCAATTAATACCTTTAAAAATGTTTCCTGATAAAATAAAAAACATAATTGAAATGACACCTATACCTTATTTGGTTGATATCCCTGTNAGTTGTGCATTGGGCTATATCGAACCATCATTATTTTTGAGTAAACTAAAAATAGGAATCATTTGGGCTATAATTATTTCTATAATGGGTCATTTAATTTATTTATTAGGTATCAGAAGATATGAAGGATTTGGTGGATAACATTAATAAATATATTAAAATCTGGGTTGCCTTATTTAGCAATAGCCTAACAAGAGACATGGAATTTAAATCAAATTTCATAGGAGGTATAATTGTAGACTTTGTGTACTATGGAATGCATCTTTTCTTCTTTTCAATTATCTTTTCTTACGTTGATAGTCTCCTTGANTTTACTAAAGATGATGTTATAATTTTTTTAGTTATAACATTTTTAACTGACACATTCTACATGTTATTTTTTTCAGGAAATCTGATGAAAATCAATCAATTAATAGTTAAAGGTGATCTTGATTTTTTTCTTTTAAGACCCATAAATAGCCAATTTTTAATTTCATTTAGATATGTAAAATCATATACACTATTATCCGTACTAATTCTTGGTTTTCTTTTNATAAAATTAATTTTTGAATCTACTAGAGATATAACGTTCTACAATTTTATATTTTTTAATTTTTCTTTTTCAATGGGTTTAATAATATGGGCAAGTATAGATTTCTGTATTAGCTGTTTAAGTTTTTGGTTTAAAAATTTTAGTACTGGTGGGTGGCTAAGTCACCAGTTACTTAAATTTTCCCAACGTCCAGATACAATCTATACCGGTTGGCTTAGAAAGTCTCTTTTCACTTTTTTACCAATGGCATTTATTACTTCTGTTCCAACAAGAACACTTTTATATGGACCATCCAAAAATTATTTGTTAGGTCAAATCTTAATTACTCTATTTTTTTTATTTTTAACTCGTTTAATGTGGAAAAAAGGCTTAGAAAAATATGAAAGTGCTTCTTCTTAGGTTTTTTTCTCTTTTTTCTTTGCTGCTGGGAACAAGACATTATTTAAGATTAACCTGTAACCTGGAGAATTCTTATGTAATGAAAGATTTGTTGGAGGATCACCAACAAAATGCCTGTAGTCTTCCGGGTCGTGTCCCCCATAAAAAGTAAATGTACCTCTTCCAACATTTCCATGAATATATTTAACCATATCATCATTTTCAACTTCCCCTAATACCACGACATGTTTTTTTAACATATTTCTATTAAATCCGGTTGTTTGTCCCATGAACCCATTTACTACTCCTACATGATCTTGAGTTAACATTGTTGGAACTGGATCCCATTTTGCAGAAAATTCAAATAATGTAAAATAATCAGCCTCAGCACTTTTTGTTACAGGTTTATGACTTGGAGGAACATCAATTGTAGAATATTCATAAATCATAGGATCAGTATAAAGACTATAATTTTCAAATGCAAAACTTTTACTAAAATTAATTTTATTTTTATAGTTGGGGTCTACAGGTGTGCCATCATAAACAGAAGCAACTATATCAGTTTTATCTGCAGCAAGCGCAATATCAAAGGAATCAGCAGCTGAGCACATAGCAAACAAAAAACCTCCTTCAACTACATAGTCTCTAATAACTCTCGCTATATTTTTTTTAAATTCACTTACGCTCTTAAAACCATATTGAAATGCCTTGGACTCAAAATCGGCTTTTTGCTGTTTATACCACCCAGCATTTCTATAGTTTTTATGAAATTTTCCGTATTGACCAGTGAAATCCTCGTGATGTAAATGCAACCAATCATAATTTGACAATTCTCCATTCATAACCTCATCATCAAAGATAATATCATAGTCCACTTCAGCATAGGTTAAAACCATTGTAACAGCATCATCCCAAGGCTGATTACCTGGAGGAGCATAAACAGCTATTTTTGGTTTTTTTTCAAGTAAGACTATATCCATATTATTACTTTCAATTTCAGCTAATATTGAACCTAATATTGAGGCATTTATTTTTTCATAAACTATGCCTCTTAACTTACATTCGTTCTCTATCGTACTGTAGCTGTCAATTAAAAATGACCCTCCTCTGTAATTTAATAGCCATTCTACATTTATACCTTGCTTTAAAGACCAAAATGCAACACCATAAGACTTTAGATGATCACTTTGAGAAAAATCCATCGGAATCAAAATTTTTTGCGAAAAGATGAATGATGTAAAAATTAATATAAATATGTTTTTTTTCATTTAACTAGCTAACTCCCTTAATCTTAATCTAACTTGATCATAAAATATACTCTTAGGATATTTTTCTAATAACTCCAAGTAATAATCTATAGCTAAATCTGAATTTTTAAGTATGTAATCATAAATTTCTCCTTTTAAAATAATTGATAACTCAATATAAATTGACTCTCCTTCCAAGTTATCAACTAAGTCAATTGCATTTTCGTTTTGACCCTGCAAAACCATTATAATAGCTGCATAATATTTTATTACATTNTTTAAAGGAACATCAGACATTTCTATTATTTGAAACGATTTTCTTAAAGCCTCTTCTCTTTTATTTCNTTTAAGTAATAATTGTGACTCTGAAAATAACTTAAATANCTCTGGTTTATCATTAAAATTAAATAATAAACTTCTTAATTCTAGTATATCATTGAACCAATAATCATTAAATGATAAATCAGAAAANTCCTTATTTAAATAATTATCTAAAGAATCTAAATTACCTTCATAAAAATAAATTTGAGCTTTCTTAAAAGATAAATTATTTTTTTTCTTTGAAACTCTGTTATCATTTACATGTTTATTCAATACTGATTTAGCTTTTTCAATATCACCTTTTGCAACAAAAATATCAATCAGTCTATTTATACTTTCTAAAATATATTTATTATTTCTTTTGTTTTTAATAATATCATTAAAATGTATAGATGCACCATCCAAATCACCTAAAATTCTATACCTTATTTCTCCTAATCTATAATTGGCTTCAATTGAGTTAGTTGAAGTTATNAANGAATCATAGATATTTATTGCTTGATTTAATGATCCAGCCTGTTTTTCATCAAAACTTAAATATTCGTTTAGAAAAAAACTATTTTTTTTATAAAAACCTGATAATGGTAAGGGATCAACATTTTTAATAGTTTTTTTTTCATAAATCACAGCTAAATTAAATATAGCCTGTTCTATTATTTTATTTTCTGAATTTCTATTTTTATAAATATTGGTCAGTAATCTCTCAGCTAAAGTTAATTGTTGCTCATTGATTAAGTCATTTGAAAAATCTAAAAGCAATCTGGGATTAACATTATTTTTTATTAATAAATCATATGCTTTTTCAAACTGTTTTTGATTAAAATAAAGATCTGATAATAACTTAATGGAATTAGAAGATCTATCTTTTTTTAATTGTTTAATTAAAGATTCTGCNATTTCAGGTGAAGTAACGAAACTAATGATTTTATCAGATACAAAGTTGTATCTATCAGGATTATGATTAACATATAAGAGGTATTCTGATAATGCGTTATTATATGCCATTCTACTTGAATAATATCTCCCCATTTCCATTGAGTAAAAAGCTTTATTTTTAATAGATTTTCTTATTTCATAAAGTATAGGTTCTGCTTTTTCAAAAACTCCATTTTTAGAATATGTTCCAATAATCATTTTAATTATATTTAGATTTTCTTGTGAATCTTTATATATTTTATCGAATACTTTATCTGCTTCATTTACTTTGCCAGCCCAAATATATATTTCTCCTACCTCAATCTGAAAAGTAAAATCATCAATATTTACTTTAGAATATTTTTCTGCATAATCAATTAAAGTCTCCCACTCACCTCTTTGTTTTAAGATATTTTTTAATGGTTGAAAGAACTTTTTGTTTCCAGGATCATCCTCGTTTATTTCTTTATAAAGTTTTTCTGCTTCTTGCCANAAACCTGCTTTTTCTAAAGATTTTGCGCGAGTAAATTTTGTATAAGATTCTTGCTTATATTTTTTATTCTCTGAATCGTTTATTCGAAGCATATTTTTATCAAAGATAGTTTGCGCATCACTAAAAGAATAAATAATAATCATTATGCTCAAAGTAAATCTATTCATCATTATTATCTTCAATTTTTTGTAATTCTCTAAAATACGTTTTTATCATTTTTTGATTTTCTTTTGTATGCCCCTCGTCAAGAGCATCTTCCATGGCCTCTATTAGAAGAATTTTTCTATTACCATAATCTTCTGGTAAACCCGCTGGACCATCATAAATAATACTTTCTCCCTTTTTACTTTTTCTCTTTTCAGAGTAATCTCTTTGACTCATTGATTTTTGAGCATCNAGCATTCTAGATAAAATCTTTTCTTGACGGTCCATTGTTTGTCTATCAATTTTTTTTCTTTTAAAATCTTCAATTACATCATCCATATCCTGCTTTGCTTTACCCAGTCCACCGGATTCTTCGCCTGGATTCTCAGATAAAAGGTCTTGTAAGGCTTGTTGTAATTGCTGTTGTTGAGCTTGTAATCTTTGCATCATACCTTGTTGATTTTGCATACCCATACCCATCTGCATTTGCATAGTCTGATTATTTATACCTTGTTGCTGAGAAGACATTTCAGATAGTGACTCCATAAAACTTTCAAAACCTGAAGCAGAACCAGTTTCTTGCATCATATCCATTNAAGACATCATTAAATTTGCAGCTTCATTAAGACCCTCAATTGCTGAAGATTGTGATTTTCTTCCAGANGATACCTGTCTTTGTTCGTATTGTGCTATTGCTTTATCCATACTTCCTCTAGCTTTTCCCATTGATCTACTAATTTTGGGTGAAATATGAAATGTTTTTCTTGATAAATCCATAAGTTGTTCAATTGCTTGATTAGTTTGGCTTCTAATTTTCCCTTGATTTACTGCCATTTCTACCAATCTAGGGCTTCTGGATTTTAGTGTTTTAGATTCTATAATCATTTTTTCTTGATCTTGTGATAATTTTAATACTCCATTTACTAATCTTTGAAATAAATTCATCATTTCTGCAACAGTTTGATTTTGATATAATTTTTGTATATCATTAACCTTACCAACTAAATCTTCTAAATTTTCTTGTGCCTTTTTACCAGAACCCATTGAATTTTTAAAATCTTGTTTTTGCATTGCTTGTCTGGCATCTGTTAATTCTTGACTCGTTTCATTGGTAAGATCACTATCTTTAAGATTTTGTAAATCTTCAGCAGTTTGTGGAGAAAATTTCTGGACAGAAGAAATTGCATCTTTCATTGAATCTTCAATTTTGTCAAAATTTTCTTCTAATCTTCTTTCTCTTGAGGCAAGCTCATTCATACTTTCTGTTTTTTCATTTAAATCTTGCATAATTTTACTCTGGTCTTTAAACATTTGCTCAAGTCTTTTTGCCAATTCATCCATCTTCTGCTCTGCNATTGCCTGCTGAAACATTTCCATAAACCTATCAATCTGTTCTTCCATTGCCTCAGCATCAAATTCAAAATCTTTCATAGCCTCAAGCATTTGTTCTGGATCCATGCTATCCATAGCTTCCTGCATTTTCTCCATTGCCTCAAGCATCTCTGGAGTCATTATTTCAGATAGCAAATTTTGAAGTTGGTCGAATTTCTCCATAAGCTCAGGGCTAACTAATTGGTTCTGATCTGCCATTTCATTGATCATTTCAAATTGTTCTTTAATTTCTTCAATTTGCTCTTGGATATTATCCATTTTTTCTAAAGTCTCTTCCACTTTTTTAACATTTTCCCAAGACATTTCATCTGATTTCAATAATTCTAATTCAAGATCCTCCATTAATTCTTNAATATCTTCAAGATTCATTTTCATATCTNGAGCCTCAGTTTCAAGAATTTCTTCAGTTTCTTCTAAATCAGAAAATAAATTATCTAATGAAGGATAGCGTGCTATATATAGNGGAGAAGTTGTAACTGAAGCTCCTGAAAAATCATTATTATCTTCAACATTTATATAGTAATGAATTTCATCCTCTGGTCCCAGACTCAATGAGCTTATATCCCAACTAAACTTTATCTGCTGTGATTTTAATTCGCTGTCTATATTTTCAATCATATAAATATATTCAGTCGTATCCTGCTTTAGGTAGTCTGGATGTATAATCTCATATTCTATCCAAACNTTTGATATCCCATAATCATCAATAATTTGCATATTAAAATCAATTATCATGCGTTCATTTATATCTATTTCACGTTCAGGTGAAAAAATAATTATCTCGGGTGATAAGTCTTTAATTATTGAAAATCTATATAATGGAGGATTGCTGTTTGCAACCATATTTCTATCTAAACACCAATATGATAATTCTTGATCAGATGATAATACAAAATCACCTAATATTTTTTTATCATCTATATTTAAATATNTTCTTCCATCATTAGTTAGAATCCAAGCCTTACTTAAAGATTTCGATGCTGATGCGCTAATATTAATTTTACTTCCTTCTAAAGCATTAATATCAGTTATATTACCTGGATGTATATAAATTTCTTCTTTTGTATAATTTGGTGGTACAATAGTAAACTCTATGTTCTGAATGATAGGTCTATCTCTTACAGTAATTGTATCTTTTGTTGATTCAATTGTTCTGAAAGAGGATAAAAAAGATTTATTTTGATACTGCATCCAATAAATTATATCAGAATTTATGTTTTTAAATGTATGCTTATAAATATCTTNATAAACCCCAATTTTCTTTTTATGTTTTTTCTCTTTATCGAACCAAATTAATTCTAATGAATCAGGAATTTCACCTACAGCTGCTANAGATATTAATAAAGTATCTCCTCCAAGAACTCTTTGATTTCCTGATAATGATANCAAAGAAAAGGGCTTCGGTACAGGAAAGTCTTGATTGGGGTTCAAAATTCTTGTTGTAGCTGATGCTAATGTTTTGAATTGTATTGTATAAATTGAAAATAAAATGATAATTATAAATAAAGTGCCAAAAATCTTTTTTTTAGGAATTTCTTCNTTTATAACATTAATTGGGATTTCATCTAATTTACTTTTCATTCTTTGAACGGCGAGTTTGATCAAAGATGAGTCATTAGAACCAATTAATTTATTATTTTCTAACTGTAATACGTTTAAAATTTTATCTGAAATCAGCTCAGATTTATTTCCNATAAATCTAGCAATATCTTCATCATTCATATTTCCAAAAAACTTATTTCTGTTAATAACATATCTAAAAATGTTATAAGATATAGTAACAAAAGACAACGTGAAGAAAACTTCCACTATTTTTTGTCTGTAATAATTTTCTAAATAAAAAATTGACTCTATTAGAATAACAGAAAAAAATAAACATATTAACAAAAGTATAACATTTATTAACCCTAATTTTAATTGAGTTAATGCCAACTGGAGCCTAACATTNTTTATATAGTTTTTAATTGAATTCATAGAATTAGTATTTTGATTGATTTTTATCTTAATAAACCATAAACTATAATATTTGTTCCCATTTGTAATGCACTTAACCTTACATCTTTTGGATTATTGTGGACTTCAGGATCTTCCCATCCATCACCAAGATCACTTTCATAAGTATAAATTGAGACTAGTTCTTTTTTATAGAATAATCCAAAAGCTTGAGGTCTCTGATTGTCGTGTTCATGAATTTTTGGCAATCCATTTGGCATTGAAAANACAATATTAAAAATTTCATGTTCCTTTGGGATTTCAATCCAATCTAGTTCTGGAAATACTTTTTTCATTTCTCTACGAAAAGACTGATCCATACCATAATTATCATCTGCATGTAGAAAACCACCGCCAATTAGATAATCTCTTAGAAGTTGCGCCTCGTTATCTGAAAATTTTATATTTCCATGACCAGTTAGGTAAATGTGTGAACTAGAATAAAAATCATCCTCNCCAATTTTAGCTCTTTTTTCAATTGTATCAATTACTAAATTTGTATTTTCTTTAACAAATTCAAGTAAATTAGGTAATGAACTTGGATCGCTATACCAGTCGCCTCCTCCGCTATAATGCAATCTAGTTATTGAAAATGCACCAGCAGGAATATCATCTTTAGCAATCACCAAAGATAAAAAATAAAAGATAAATATTTTAAAATAGATTTTCATAATCTAGTCTAAAATTACATCATTTAAATTATTCTATTTAGGAAAATTAGGCTTATTTCTATTTTTTTTCTTTTCAGACTGAAACTTTTTATTTTTTATACGTTTTTCTATCGAACTTCTAGTAGGTTTTGTTTGGATTCTCTTAGGTGGTTTATAATTTCTTTTTTCTATTCTCTTTCTTAATTCTTTCAAGCAATTAATTTTATTTAAATACTGACTTCTATCGCTTTGACATGTAACTTTTATACCTGATTGAATATGAGTTATTCTAACTGCAGATTCTGTTTTGTTTGCATGCTGACCACCTTTACCACTTGATCTAAATGTTTCAACCTTACATTGAATTAATAAATCATTATCATTTTCAGGTAAAATAATTTTCAATNTTAATCATTAACCTTAATAACAATTTTACCCTTGCTATTTCTAGACTCCATTAATTCNTGTGCCTTTTTAATTTCATTAAAATGAAAAGTATGACCAACTATAGGTTTGATATTATGTTTTCTAACAAAATCAGTTAAATCAAGCCATAATTTTGTCATTAATTTAGGTTTATTAATTAAGTACCCTAGGTGAGTCGCCATTAAACCCGTTGANGATTCTCCAAGCTTTGATACTGAAGCTCTAGGTATTGATCTATATGTTTTTATCCAAGATATTGGATTCCATTTATTTAAATCAAGACTCGCGAAACCCGCTACGACTATTCTTCCAAATGGATTTAATAAATTAATACTTTTTTTAAAAACATCACCCCCAACTACTTCCAAAATAATATCAATACCACCACCATCTCTATCGCTCCGAACTATTTCAGTAAAATCAGTTTTTTTATAATTTATTGGTACATCAACATTTAATTTTTCTAANAGCTTTATTTTTTTATCGCAGCTTGTTGTACCAAAAACCCTACAACCATATGCTTTAGCAATTTGAACAGCAGCTGTTCCAACTCCTCCAGCAGCNACCTGAATTAAAACAGANTCAGATGATTTAATCCTTGCAATATTTACTAATGAGACCCAAGCTGTCATGTAATTAACAGCAAAAGCAGCATTTTGTTCACAAGAAAAATCTTTTATTGCAGGCAGAGCCTGTATTTCGTCAACAACAATATATTCAGCATATGTTCCAAATTGTGTACCAATGACNACATTTTCACCAATTTTTCTATTANTACATTTTGATCCGACTGCAACGATTTCACCATAACATTCCATACCTAAAACATATGGTAATTTTGGTGCCCAACCATACAAACCTTTCCTTGATTGAATTTCTGCATAATTCAACCCAATATTTTTNACTTTTATTTTTACTTGATTATTTTTTGGAATAGGTTCATTTACTTCAACAATTTCTAAAGTTGAAGGTGGACCATATTTTTTTAAAAGGTAGGCCTTCGTAAAACCCTCTAAAGTTCTTTTAAATCAGACATAAGATTGTTTAACATATCTTTGGCATCACCAAAAACCATTATTGTATTATCATAACCAAATAACTCGTTTTGTATACCTGCAAAACCAGGATTCATTGATCTNTTATTAACAATAACTGTTCTTGATTTATCAACATTCAAAATTGGCATTCCATAAATTGGACTTGAAGTATCGTGTCTTGCAGCTGGATTCACAACGTCATTTGCACCTAAAATCAATGCAACATCACAGTCCTCAAATTCTGGATTTATTTCATCTAAATCCTTTAATGATTCATATGGAATATTCGCTTCTGCAAGTAGAACATTCATATGACCTGGCATACGTCCAGCAACCGGATGGATAGCATATAAAACAGTTTTTCCTTTTTCTTCAAGCCATTCAGCTACCTCCCTTGTAGCATGCTGAGCTTGCGCTACTGCTAGACCATAACCAGGAACGATAATTATTTTTTCAGCAGCATCAAAAATCATTGCAGCTTCTTCTGTAGAATAACTTTTTATGTTTAATTCTTGTGATTTACCATTTGANTTTTCTTTATCTCCACCAACAGCNCCAAATATTACATTTGCTAATGATCTNTTCATACCTTTGCACATAATTTGTGTTAAAATAAGTCCAGATGCACCAACAAGAGCACCGCTAATTATTAAAGCATTATTCATTAAAACAAAGCCNGTTGCTGCAGCTGCAACGCCTGAATAGGAATTTAAAAGTGAAATAACTACTGGCATATCAGCTCCACCAATAGGAATTGTTAATGTTATTCCAAGGATAGCAGCCAATATTAAAATTCCATAAAAATAGTTTAATTCTGTAGGTAATTGAATGAGTAAAAATGTAAATGCCAACAAAATTAATACAAATATAGCATTAATTAATTGCTGACCAGGGTAAACAATTGGCTGACCAGAAATAAAACCTTGTAGTTTACCAAATGCTATAAAACTTCCAGTTAATGTTAAGGTCCCTATTAAAACACTAAGAACTATTGTAATGAGCATAAATGTAGATGGGTTAGCAGAAAAGTTTGAATAGAACTCTGCACTAGCAACCAAAGCAGATGCACCCCCACCAAAGCCATTAAAAATTGCAACGAGTTGAGGCATTTGTGTCATTTCCACTTTTCTAGCTGCAATGCTTCCTATGATGGCTCCAATAAGTACACCTGTACCTATCATTTTAAAATCTAATAGTTCACCAGCATATAATGTTGCAAGTATTGCTACTAGCATACCAAGTGTTGCGATAGCATTACCTTTTCTTGCTGTTTTTGGATGACTCAGCATCTTAATACCAAAAATGAAACATATGGCACTTATAACATAAGCGATATTGATATAATTCATAAAAACCTTTATTTCTTTTTCTTAAACATTTTCAACATTCTATCTGTCACCAAAAATCCTCCAACTACATTAATAGTTGCAAAGATAACAGCTACAGTTCCTAATATACTTCCTAAATCGCCACCAATTTTTGTTGCAATAATTGCCCCAACAACAGCAATGCCAGAAATGGCATTTGATCCAGACATCAAGGGTGTATGTAGTGTTGGAGGAACTTTGTTTATAATTTCATTTCCAATAAAAANAGCAAGTATAAAAACAGTAAAAATACTGATTAAATTTTCCATTTTTAATTGTTCAATATTTATCATTTCTAAAGCTTCCATCTAAATNTCTCCTTTTAATGCTTGAGCTGTTTGATCATTTGTAATTTCTCCATTGATAACAAAAATAGATCCGGATATTATTTCATCTTTCATATCTAAATTTANTTCTCCTTCAGGGCACATATAATTAACTAGAGCACTTATGTTTTTAGAATATACTTGACTAGCGTGAATAGGCATCGAACTAGGGATATTAAATGAACCGTCAATTATTACATCATTTACATTGATAATTTCACCAGGTTTAGTTAACTCACAATTACCACCATTTTCTGAGGCAAGATCCATAATTGCTGAACCACCTCGCATACCATTAACCATATCTTTAGAAATAATCTGAGGTGCTGGTCTACCAGGTATTAATGCTGTTGTTACAACTAAATCTGATTTTGCAATGTGATCTTTGAGCAGTTCGGCCTGCTTTTTTTTATATTCTTCTGATGTTTCTTTTGCATAACCTCCTTTTCCAACCCCATCATTTTCGTCTGATGGCACTTCAACAAATTTTGCTCCTAGACTCTCAACTTGCTCTTTTACAACTGGTCTAACATCAAANGCTTCAACTTGTGCACCTAATCGTTTAGCAGTTGCAATGGCTTGAAGNCCTGCCACACCTGCTCCAATTATCAATACTTTAGATGGTTGAATTGTTCCAGCAGCNGTCATCAGAAGTGGCATATATTTTGCAATATGTCCCGCACCAATTAGAATCGCTTTGTAGCCTGCAATATTACTTTGAGAACTTAGAGCATCCATCTTTTGAGCAAGCGTGGTTCTTGGTACTAAATGCATTGATATACCTGTTATTTTTTTATCAATGAATTTTTTTACTGTTTCTTTTTCCATTGTTGTCTGAAAAAATGAAATAAAAGCTGAACCATTTTTTATCATTTCTGATTCGTGAATACCTATGTTTTCATTCATCAATGGAGAATTAACCTTAAGGATGAGATCTGACTTAGAAAACAATTCTTTAACATCATCTATAATTTTTGCTCCTGCAGATTCATATTCATTATCAGATATAAATGAGCCTGCTCCCGCATTAGTCTCAATTATGACTTCAATACCTTTTTTGATATATTCTTTAACAGTTGATGGTATAACTGCTACGCGTTTTTCATTTTTTAAAATTTCTTTTGGAACACCTATTATCATTACTTTTTCCTTAAATGTATAGATTTGAAATTTAATGTATTTTTTTTATTACTATAAAAATAAAAAAATAATTTAGAAAATTAAATTGAAATTATATTTTGTTGTAATTTTGCATACTATGGAATCAATTAAATTTTCATCAATTAAAATAGGAGATCCCCAAAAAGCCATTGTTGCTATTCATGGATTCAAAGGCAATTCAAAAAGTTTTCATTTTTTGTCAAATACTATGGAAATTAATAATATTGAATGGTTTTTCCCTGAAGCTCCCTATGTAATTGATAAAAATATAACTACTAGATCTTGGTCATATGAAATTTCTGAAGGTGAGTACGATGTAACAAAAACAAGAAAACAATTTCCAATTTTTCTAGAAAAAGTTTTTTCGAAATACCATCCTGAAAGTGTATTTTTTATAGGTTTTTCTCAAGGTGCTGTAGTTTGCTACGAATTTGTATTATATTTAAATTTTAAAATTGGCGGCGTATTCCCAATAGCAGGTTTTTTTAGAAACTCAAAAGTAAAAAAACCTAGATTTCATCCCATACAAAAAAATACGCCCATTATTATTGGACATGGAATAAAAGATAATATTGTTTCTGTTGAACAATCGAGATTTATTCATAAAACTTTAAAAAATCAAAATGCTAATGTAAAATTAGTAGAATATAATGGTAGGCATAAAATAAACTTAGATTATCTAAAAGAAATTGCTAAGTTAATCAATGATTAATTAAAAATTACGTATTACATTTGATAATATAAATGTTAATGGTTGTTTCTAATTTTAATAGTAATCATTTAAATGTAAAAAAGGATACTATATGAGCGTAAAAGTAGTTGACAATAAATTGTTTATTTTTAATCCTTCAACAGGAGAAGATATAGGTACAATAAAATCAAGCTCTAAAAATGAAATTGANGATATTATTGATATAGCTTCAAAAAAAGCATCTAATTATAATTATTCCTCATTTTACACACGAACACAAAATGTTAATCGTTTAAGAAAATCTTTGATTNAAAATATGGACGATTTCATTGAAATTATTTGCAAAGAAACAGGGAAAAAATATGAGGAAGGTTTAACAGAAATTCTCACATCAGTAGAATATATGAAGTATGCTGTCAAAATATTACCTTCTACACTAAAGCCTAAAAAAAGAAAATCAGGTATTTTATTTAATAAACGAGCATCTATTTCATATGAACCACATGGAGTAGCCGCATTAATAACACCATGGAATTACCCACTTATTTTGACTATAACTCCTATTACAGATGCTCTNCTAGCAGGAAATACTGTTGTCATCAAGCCATCTGAGCAAACTCCATTTACTGTCAAATTAATTAAAGAACTGTGGGATTCGTGTTCAAATGAACCAGATTTACTTCAAGTAGTTTATGGTTGCGGAGATGTTGGAAATGAAATTGTAAAATCTAAAAAAACAAATATAGTTTCATTTACTGGTAGCACAGTTGTTGGAAAAAAAATTGCTGAAACCTGTGCTAAATTATTGAAGCCAGTNATTCTTGAATTAGGAGGTAAAGATCCTATGATTATATTAGATGACGCTAATCTTGAACGCGCTGCAAACGCTGCGTTATGGGGAGGACTGAGTAATGCTGGACAAACTTGTACATCTATTGAAAATATTTTCATACATAGTTCAATTAAATCAAAGTTTGTTTCAATCTTAAAAGATGAGATTAAAAAACTTGAAACTGGCCCTAATTCAACAGATCACATTGGTTCAATAACAGTAGAAAATAGTAAAAATAAAATACTTTCTCAAATAAGTGAGCTAAAAGATAATGTTGAAATGATTCAAGGTTCAGTAAATGAAAACTCAGGTTGGTTTATACCTCCAACAATAATAATTGATCCTCCTTCTAATGCAAAAGTAATGCAAGAAGAAACATTTGGACCAGTCATGACATTAAATGAATTTGATGATATAAATGAATTAATAACAAAAATAAATCATCAAAATGAATACGGTCTTAGCGCGAGTATTTTTACAAAAAATAAATTAAAAGCAAAACAAATTGCAAAAAAACTTGTTACAGGTACTGTTAATATNAATGATGTTTTATCGCATTATGGCATATCTGATTTACCTTTTGGAGGTGTTGGAAGTAGTGGTTTTAGTAGAGTACATGGTAAAGAGGGATTAATTGCATTTAGTAGAATTAAAAGTCTACTTGAAGATAGATTCTCTTTGAAAACAGAATTATGGTGGTATCATAAAAAAAACCTCTACATAAAACTTGTCAAAAAATTTATTAAATTTTACTATAATTAATGATTAATATAGAGTATAATTTAAATTGTAGTTTAAAAAATCATAATATACATTATAAGGAAATATAATTATGCTTAGATATACTAAATCTTTTATAGCTTTATTTGTCATAAATCTNGTTTTATGTTACAACCCACCTCAAAAAAGTGATCCTCTAAATATTCCTTATGAAAAATTCACTTTATCAAATGGATTAGATGTTATTCTTCACAAAGATAATAGTATTCCTATGGTATCAGTTAATATGTGGTACCATGTTGGATCAAAAAATGAAAAACCTGGCAGAACAGGTTTTGCTCATTTATTTGAACATCTTATGTTTGAAGGTTCAAAACATCATGATTTTAATTTTGCACAACCAATTGAAGAAATTGGAGGTACTGATAATGGTTCTACATCAACTGATAGAACAAATTATTGGTCAAATGTTCCAAGCAATCAGTTAGAACTAGCTTTATGGTTAGAATCTGACAGAATGGGGTTCTTATTGGATGTTATGACACAAGAAAAACTAAATAATCAAAGAGATATTGTTAAAAATGAGAAAAGACAANATTATGATAACACACCTTATGGAATGGCTTGGGCTTCAATTCCTGAAATGATGTTTCCTAAGGGTCATCCATATAGCTGGATACCCATTGGAAGTATGGAAGATTTATCTGCTGCGACATTGGATGATGTGTCTGATTTTTTTAGAAAATTTTATATTCCAAATAATGCATCATTATGTATNGCCGGTGATATTGATATTGAAAAAACAAAAACTTTAGTTAGAAAATATTTTAGTTCAATCCCTAGTGGAAAACAAATTGATAAAATGGAAGCGCATCCTGTTAAACTTGATGGAATAACAAGAAAAACAATCTATGACAATGTTAATTTAGGAAAAATAATTTACGGTTGGCACTCACCTCCCCTTTATAAAAAAGGNGACGCTGAACTAGATCATTTAGCCAATATCTTAACAGCTAGCAAGGTTTCAAGATTATACAAAACCTTGGTTTATGAACAACAAATTGCCCAAGATGTAGAAGCATTCCAATGGTCAAGAGAGATTGGTAGTACTTTTCACATTGTTGTTACAGCAAAGGAAGGTGAAAGTTTAGAAAAAATAGAACAAGCACTTGATTTAGAACTTAATAAAATTATTAAAATGGGTATTAGTCACAAAGAACTCGAACAATCAAAAACTCAATGGGAAGCAAGATTCATAAGAGGTCTTGAACAAATTGGAGGCTTTGGTGGGAAAGCTGATATTTTAAATGGATATAATGTAATGCTTGGAGATCCTGGAAAATTTAATTGGGATCTTAAAAGATATATGGATGTTAGCATACACGATGTTAGATCTGCTACAAAAAATTACCTTGATATGGATAATAGAATCATTCTAAAAATATTACCTAATNAAGATCTTTTTTCTTCTGAAGAAACAATTGACAGAACAATAAAACCTGAGTCAAGTCAAAAGACCCCATTCTCCCCTCCGGAAATATCTAAAACCACATTGCAAAATGGACTTGATATTCTAGTCATCGAAGACAATGATTTACCTCTAGTTGAAGTTACTGTGGTTTTAAATAGTGGTTGGGCCTCAGATCCAAAAGAGAAACCAGGTTCAGCATCGCTTACAGCTGATCTGTTAGATGAAGGAACTAAAAGACGAAATGCTATGGAAATATCAGAAGAAGCTCGTGAATTGGGTACAAATATTGGTACAAGTAGTTATTTTGATGCAACCTTTATCAGTTTCAATTCATTAAAGAAAAATCTTGATTCATCATTGGATTTATTTGCAGATATATTACTTAACCCTCTTTTCCCAGAAAGTGAATTAAAAAGGAAAAAGAAAGAATATCAAGGAAGAATTAAACAAGAATCAAAGCAACCAGTAGTATCAGCAGTAAAACATTATTTTAGACTATTATTTGGAGAAGATCATCCATATGGTCAACCGTATACAGGTACAGGTACAGAAAAATCAATAAATGCAATTTCAAGATCAGATTTAATAGATTTTTATAAAAAAAATTATTTTTCTAATAATGCAACTNTTATTGTTGTTGGTGACATAACACTTGAAGAGGCAGAAAATAAAATAAATCAATATTTAGGTAGNTGGAATAGCGGAAATTCAGTCTTGTCTGTTGTCCCATCNCCNCCTGAAAGAACAAAAAGAGAAATTTACTTAATTGATAAACCCAATGCTTCTCAAAGTGTTATAATCATGGGTAACCATGGAATAAAAAGAAATGATCCAGATTATTTAGCTACATATGTTATGAANACTGCACTGGGTAGTCAATTTACAAGTAGACTTAATATGAATTTGAGAGAAGACAAAGGTTATACATATGGCACTGGTTCATTCTTTTCAAGTAGAAAAGGTGTTGGTCCTTTTGGTTGNTATGCTCCCGTTCAAACAAAATATACTAAATCAGCAATTAGAGAAATGATAAAAGAATTATCTGATATAAGAAAATCAAGACCACTAACTAATAAGGAAGTCGAAAACACTAAGAATAATCTTATTAATAAATTTCCTAGAAAATTTGAAAGTCTGTCATCTATATCTGATGAAGCATCAGACCTAGTTATGTTTAATTTATCTGAATTTGCCTGGGAATTATACATTGAAGATGTTAACAAAATTACAGGAGCAATGGCAACACAAGCTGCTAAAGATCATATTCATCCAGAAAAATTTCTTATTGTTGTTGTTGGTGATAGAANNNAAATTCAAANTGATATTGAAAGTCTNAATTTAGGTGATTTATATNTNCTTGATGAAAANGGGAATCCTGTAGATTAAAACTATGTCAGGAAGTAGCATTAAAGCATTTGCTCCTGCTACTGTAGCAAATGTAAGCTGTGGTTTTGATGTATTAGGATTCGCAGTGGAGAACCCAGGTGACGAAGTAGAAATTAAATTAACAACAAAACCTGGAATTGAAATAACTTCTATTTTAGGAGATCAAGGTAAGCTCCCCACTGATCCAAAATTGAATAGTGCTAGTGTTTCAATACAGAGTTACATTGATTACATTGGCTATAATGATGGCATTAAAATGATTCTAAATAAAAAAATGCCAATAAGCTCAGGGATGGGATCAAGTGCTGCTAGCTCTGTGGCTGGTGTATTTGCTGTTAATGAAATACTGAACAATCCGCTAAATAAAAAAGACCTTCTAAAATTTGCACTTCAAGGAGAAAAGATTGCTTGTGGTAGCGCACACGCTGACAATGCTGCAGCATCATTACTAGGTGGTTTTATTTTAGTTAGAAGCTATGACCCTTTGGATATTGTATCATTAGAATACCCAAAAGATTTAATTGTGATTGTAATTCATCCTCAATTAAAAATCGATACAAAAGCTGCAAGAAAACTAATCAGTTCAAAAATAAAATTAAATAGCGCAGTATCGCAATTAGGAAATATTGCTGGATTAATTTCCGGATTATCACAAAAAGATTATAATTTAATTTCGCGTTCTTTAATTGATGTTATTGCGGAACCGAAAAGATCAAAATTAATTACAGGCTATGAAGAAATTAAAAAAACTGCCATTGATTTTGGTGCAATAGGATGCGGTATATCTGGTTCTGGACCATCAATCTATGCATTATCAACTAATCTTAAAAAAGCTGAAAATATTGCTTTTGAAATGAAAAATAAATTTAAAAGTTTTGATATTGATTCAAATTATTATATATCAAAAATAAATGATACTGGTGCAAAAATAATTAATAAATAATATGGAAGAAAAATACGCATCATTTAAACAATTTTATCCTTACTATTTGTCTGAACATGTGAATCCTATGTGTCGAAAACTTCACTTTTTAGGAATATTGGGTGTAATTATCTTAATTATAATTTCATATTTCAATACAAGTTTTTTGCTTCTTGTACCATTATGCGGATATGGTTTTGCTTGGATTGGGCACTTTTTCTTTGAAAAAAATCAACCCGCTACTTTCAAATATCCTATATATAGCCTAATTGGAGATTGGGTGATGTTTAAAGATATTATAATTGGAAAAGAATTATTAAATCCGAATTTAACAAAGAGGAACTCTAATGAAAAAAATTAATTTTGAAAATAAATATTCCAAATTTTCAAAGCATTGGTCACCAAGAATAATTGCTGAAATGAATGATTACCAATTTAAAATTGCTAAAATTCAAGGTGAATTTGTATGGCATAGTCACAAAGATACTGATGAAACATTCATTGTTTTGGATGGAGAAATGAAAATGAAAATGAAGAATGAAACAATTATAATCAAATCAGGTGAGATGTTTGTAGTTCCAAAAGGATTAGAACATAAGCCCTGTGCTGATAATGAGTGTAAGATTTTAGTCATTGAACCTAGAGGCGTAATTAATACGGGAGATAAGATAAATGAACTAACCATTGAACAGGAACAATGGATTTAAGTACTTTAAAATTTATTTTAATGAAATCAACGATAACATCATTTATTTGTTTACTATTTCTTAACCCTTTATTTTCAAATGAAAACCAAGAATTAATTCAACTGTGGCAAAAAATGGAAAAAAAATTTACAATTGATTTAAAAAATGATTTTTCTAACAAAAATATCAAGGGATATTTGAGTTATTTTGCGCCTAATTCAAATATAAATATATACCAACTTGGTAAAGACACATCAGGAAAGAATGGTAAAGGGAAAACCATAAAAGTATTCAATGGAAATATCTTTTGTTCGATATTTAGAGCTAGAATTCCAGCAAAAATTATGGCAAAAACACTCTTTAAAAGATTAGCTAAACAAAATTATAAAAACTCAGAAATTCAATTATTAGCAATAGATTACAATGATGGAATACTGAAAGGATACATTAGAATAGAACGATATAATACAATGAATGAAAAATATATGTCGGCTAAAGGATTATATACATTTAAAAATATAAATCAAGAATGGTACATTACTGAAATATCAACTTTTGATGATAATTCTTTGTCTGACAATTTAGTAGATTTAAAAAATATGTGGTATCCAAAAAAAGAAGGAATGAAATATGATCATTGATATTTTACTCCCTGTTTCTCTTTTATTTATAATGTTTTCATTAGGTTTAGAGCTAAGCATTAATAATTTCAAAAATGTTATTAATAATCCGTTAGCATTTTCTTTAGGAATAATGAATCAAATGTTTGTTTTACCTTTGGTAACATTTACAATAATAATTATTTTTGGATTATCAACCGAAATTGCAGTTGGACTAATGATATTATCTTGTTGTCCAGGTGGTGTAACATCCAATATAATTACAAAGATTTCAAAGGGTGATACCGCCTTGTCAATATCATTGACAGCAATTGTTAGTATTGTTTCTGTATTTTCACTTCCTATGATAGTTGGCTTTTCAATGAATTATTTTATGGGTAAAAGCGCTCCAGATATAAACATATTGAATCTTGCAGTTACAATGTTCTTAATTACAACACTTCCTGTATTATTAGGCTTATACATTAATGAGAGATACAATAAATTTTCAACCTCATTTGCTCCTTTAACTAATAAAATTTCCTCATTTTTATTTGTAATTATTGTAATAGGTGCCTTAGTAAGTGAATGGAATACTTTTATTAATAATATTCATTCATTGGGTCCTGCTATTGTAACTCTAATTTCATTTATGGTATTCATTGGCTACTACAGCCCAAAACTATTTGGTATTAATCAATCACAGTCAATCACAATTTCAATTGAATCTAGTATTCAAAATGCAACGGTCGGAATTACAATCGGCAATATAATACTCAATTATGATAAAGGAATATCTGTTCTTAGTCTTCCATCTGGTGTATATGGTATTATGATGTATTTAATATGTTTGCCTGTAATGTTTTTTATTTTAAAATCTCAATCTAATCGAATAAATTAATATAAAAATGGAAAAAGTTTTTGTTAGCGGAGGCACAGGTTATATAGCTCTTCATTGTATAGCTAAATTAATTAAAAATGGCTATAGGGTTAAAACATCTCTAAGATCACTAAACCGAAAAAATGAAGTCATTTCAAGTATATCAAATATTGTTAATTGTGAAAATAAAATTGAATTTTGTGAATTAGATTTATTAAAAGACGAAGGTTGGGATAATGCTATAAAAGGGTGTCAATATGTTTTACATACAGCCTCTCCAGTATCTTTATTATTAACACACGAACCTAATTCTTTAATAAAACCAGCTGTTGATGGATTAGAAAGATGCCTAAAAGCAGCTGTTAAAAATAAGGTTAAAAGATTTGTCATGACATCTTCTTTTTCAGCAATTGGAGCTGGATCAAAAGATTTTGAACTAGATGACAATAATTGGACTGACTTAAAAAATCCTAATATTAGCCCCTATGATATCAGTAAAACAAAAGCAGAAATGTTTATGTGGAAATATATAAATGGTTTAGATGATTCAATGAAAATAGAAGTTTGTAGTATTAATCCAGTTATTGTTATTGGTCCTTCACTATCAAAAGATGTTGGTGTATCTAATACTGTTATAAAAAAATTACTTGATGGCTCATCTCCTATGACACCAAAATTTGGTATAAATTTAGTTGATGTAAAAGATGTTGCTGATATGCACGTTGAAGCAATGGTTAATAAACATGCATCTGGAAAAAGATTTTTATTATCAGCAGAAACGATGTGGTTTCCAAAAGTTTCTAAAATATTAAGAGAAAATCATTTCATCAAAGCTCCAAGATTTACTGCTCCTAATTTTTTAATAAAAATTTTGGCACTATTTGATAAAGAGTTAAAAATTGTCTTATTTTATTTAGGATTTAAAAATAGTTTACATACAAATAATGCATCAAAAATTTTAAACTGGAAACCAAGGAAGATTAATAACGCTATTATTGATACTGCTAAACAATTATATGATTTTGGAATACTTAAATAGGAAGATAACTAATGAAAAATTTAAAAAATAAAACAGTTTTAATCACAGGGGGTGCAAGAGGAATAGGCAAACAAATTGCAATTGAATTTGCAGCACAAGGATGTAATATTATAATCTGCGATTTAGACAAATCATTTTTTAATAGAGATAATTTCAAATCAAATATTGAAGATATAGAAAATTTTGGAGTTTCTTGCTGGGGTTATAATTTAGATGTAACACAATATCAAGATGTTGTTGACACTCGAAAAAAAATTTTAAAAAATGTTGGCAAAATCGATATACTTGTCAATAACGCTGGTGTTGTTTTTGGTGGAAAATTTTTAGATATTTCTATTGATCAACATAAATTAACTTATGATGTTAATACTCAAGGTGTTGTTAATATGCTCCATGTTTTTTTAAAAGATCTAATAGATAGTCAAGAATCACATATTGTTAATATAGCTAGTGCTTCTAGTTTTACAGCTTTACCAAGTGGTGCAACTTATGCTTCAAGTAAGGCTTCGGTAAGTATTTTATCTGAATCTTTACGCTTGGAATTATTAAAAGATGGTAATCAACACGTAGGGATGACAATTGTTTCACCAGCATATGTTAATACTGGCATGTTTGATGGAGTTAAAGAACCAAGATTTATTCCAATGTTAACCACAAAAAAGCTTGCTACAAAAATTGTTCAAGCTGTGATAAAAAATAAACTCATTGTTTTGGAACCGACTTTTGTAAAATTTATACCTTTGTTAAAAGCTATTTTACCACGATTTTTATATGATTTTGTTGGTGATATATTGGGTGGCTATAATACTATGGATTTATGGAAAGGTCACTCGAAAAAGTAAAAATTATTTTAATTTAAAACGTTTAATTCTCTTAAATTATTTAAAAATCTCTCAGCTATTTCTGAATTTTTTTTATAAAAAACAGCAGGCATTCCAATTGGTGATTGAATAATTATATCATTTCCTTTTTGATTCAAATTATATTCTTCTGATGTCCATAAATGAACCCAATTCCCTTTTGGTAGATAGCAATTCACTTCATCACTATTTTCATTTAAAACTGGACAAATCATAAATTCACTTCCTAACATGAATTGCTCATTTTCTAAATTGAGAACATCCTTATCATTTGGATAGTGTAAAAATGGATGCCTAATTAATGGGTAACCATTTTTAAATGATTCTTTCATAAGTGTTTTTCTATAAAACGATAATGAGGAATAAACTTTTGCCATTTTTGCAAAATGAATCATTGTTTCATCATCAGAATAAACTTGGTGATTATCTTCAGGTCTGTTACCTTCGTGAGTTCTAAAAAATGCAGTAAATGCATTCAATTCTGCCCAACGCATAAATAACTCTTTTGATCTTATATACTTTAAAACTGGTGTTTTAATAGCAGTATAACCTCCTATATCACTATGATTTAAAGAAAAACCAGATAAACCAGAACTCAATAAGCCTGTCAGTGCAGTTTTAATTCCATCATAATTATCCCAAGTTACTAGTTGATCTCCAAGCCAAAATAATGATGTATTACTTGGACTTTGTGTAAAACCTGAACGACTAAAAAATAAAAAATCATCTTCTCTATTTAAATTGTGTAAAATATTGGAATTAAATTCAGACCACATAGTGGGATAATAATTATGCATAGTATTACCGCTCTTACCTGAAAATAAATCAGAATAATAAGGCAAAGCTTCTCCAAAATCTGCCATCCATCCATGGACTCCCAATGAAAGCATATTTTCTTCTATTAAATTTTTATACCAATTCTTTGCTTTTGGATTTGTTAGATCTATTAAGCTTGCTGAAAATGTTGTTATATCTAAATCATATGGAATACCCAAACTATCTTTAACAAAATATGAGCTGTCTAAAGCTATTTTATAATAATTTATTTTATGATTTTTTTTATTTTTTACATCCGTTAAAAATGGATTTATATAGGTTAAAACTTTAATATTTTTTTCATTAAAATTTGAAACTAGAGAATCCCATTGAGGATAATGTTCTTGATCTAATTCCCAATTCCACCATAGCTGTTTTCCAAATTCAGTTATTCTTTGACCAACCCAATCTTGCAACCATACTCCAGCTATTGGTACATCTTTTTCTAATAATGTATCTATAATTTTACCTACACGCTTTGTTCCTCCTTGAATACCAATTACAGCACCATTTTGGGACCAATCAGGTAGGGGTTTCATTCTACCTGAGTAATTAGTATATTCATCAATTATTTCAAGAGGATCATCCGACTTTATTATTCCACCTTTCATTAAATTTGAAAATACAGATATAGAAATTGAATGATGATTTGAAAAATCAAATATTGAATATTCCAGATTTTTTAAATAAACTGAATTTAAATTACTTGAAATGTAATGAGGTACTGGAGCATAAGACGTAAATTCATCACCTCCTGAATTTGCAATCAAATCAATTATAAAAGTTATAGGTTGCTTTCCTCTTCCAATGCCTTGTTCTGAAACAAAAATTGGAACAATTTTACCGTTTAAATTAAAGTTTGTAAATTGTTCTCCAAACCCATAAATAAACTCATCTTTGCTTGAGGTATAATGTAAACTAACTCTATTACAAAATGACCTATCTAATTCAATTTCAAAAGAAAGATGCGAATCACTTTCAGCGTATAAAACAAATCTATATGGTACTTTTATTTTTTTATTTTTATTATTTAGATATCCAATGAAAAGTAATGAGTCGTTAGAAACATATATCTGATCAATAAATTGATACTCAAAAGTCTTATCAATTTTATCTTTAATGAAAAAAGAACCATGATCTTCTTTAACTTTTTCTTTAGCTTTATAACCTGCTATAAAAGCCTTATTTTCTAAAGTATTCCAAATTATATGATTTAGATTATTGTTTTTAAACAAAGAAAAAGATATTTTTGTAGAATCAAATTCTAAATAGAATTTTCCAAAATTATAACTGGAAATAGATTTTAAATTATTATTTAATTCAATAGTGTTTTTTGAAAAGGTTGTATCTGTAAAAAGTAATAAAACAACTAACATAAAAGCACTTTTTATATTTTTTTTTATTAACAATTTTTAATTAATGTATATTCTGATTTGAGTAAATATTAACAATTATAACACCAGATACAATTAATAATAAACCTAATATTGATTGCCATTTTAAGATTTGACCATATATGAAATAACTAAACAAAGATATCAAAAAAATACCAAGTCCAGACCAAGTTGCATAAACTATAGCAATTGGTAACGTTTTCATCGCAAATGTTAAAAAATAAAAAGCTAAGAAGTATGCAATTGATAAAGTTATTGTTGGTATAGGTTTTGTAAAATTTCCTGATGAAGACAATAACATTGTTCCACAAACTTCACATATTATTGCTAAAAAAAGATAAAAATAAGTCACACTTTTATATTATTTAACTTATCAAATTGATTACAAAGATAAAATGAAATTAGAGTAGAAGAAATGATATAAATAAAGAACAAAGATGAATGAAGACTGTTTAATCCATACCAGGAAAAATCTTGAATTAGTAAAATAAATGAAACCATTAATAACTTTAATAAATCAACTAAAACTGCATATTTTTTATTATCTAAAATTGATGTAAAAGAAAATATATTCATCAATAAAAATAATGCATATAAATAATACATAGATGCATCTACGTCTGGAATAATAATGAATAGATGTAACATTAAAAATCCGGTTGTAATTAGCTGTAACCAACCCCAAAAAATTACTTTATTCGAATTATGTACCATGTACTTGGTTTGCTTTGACGGATCAATAGTCTCCAATAATGGATACTTTTTAATAACATCTGCGGGCCTCCAACCTGTTGGCATAAACCATATTTTAATTTTATCTTTTAACATTTTAGTATTCCAACAATCTCTAGCTAATTGAGTTATATGTTTAAAATTAATTATTATAGGATTCCAGGTTGCAGTAGGTCTTAAAATGCCATAAACAGGCTTTATATGATCTAATTCTTTTTGAAAAGTTCCAAAAATCTTGTCCCATATAATAAAAATTTGACCATAATTTTTATCAATATATTCTGGATTTATGGCATGATGTACTCTATGATGAGATGGTGTAACAATAAAATATTCTAAAATTCCCATCTTATCAATCAATCGAGTATGATACCAAAATTGTAAAAAGAGATGAATTGGAGCTATAATTGCAAAAATTTTTGCAGGTATTCCAAATAAAGCTGCAGGTATCCATAAAAAAGTAAAAAATTTAATAGTATCAGAAATTGATTGTCTTAAAGCACAAGATAAATTAAATTCTTCACTACTATGATGGATTAAATGCCGATTCCATAGAAAATTTACCCTATGACTAAAGCGATGGGACCAATACCCTGCAAAATCTTGAATTATAAATGCTAAAATAATGGAGATCGATAAAGATTCAAATTTTATAATAGTCAAATTGTCAACAAACCAAGTATAACTTATCAAAACAAAACTAAATTTAATGGCATCTTTAATGGTATTACTCATCCCTGAGCTTAAACTTGAAATCATATCTTCAGAATTATTTATTTTTACACCTTTATATTTTGCAAAAACCATTTCAATTAAAATTAAAATTATGAAAATTGGAATTGCAAAAAATAATGACTGAACATATAGGTTCATAAAATTATTTTAATCCAATTTCTTTTAATCTTTGATCCAAGTATTCTCCAGCAGTGAAATCATTTGATAATTTCACATTATCAAGTGGGTGTAGAAATAATGGCATTGACATACGAGAAATATTTTTATTTTCATTATCAGGGTTAATTACTCTATGTGTAGTTGAAGGATAATAACCATTTGAAGCCATTTGAAGCATATCTCCAATATTAACAACAATTAATCCTGGATCGCAAGGAACCTCATACCAATTATTATTATTATCTAACGCTTGCAATCCCGATGAAGTAGCTGATATAAGTACAGTTATTAAGTTAATATCCTCGTGTGCTGCTGCTCTGACCTCATTTTTATCATCTGAATCTCTTAAGGGTGGATAATTAATTATTCTAAACAAATTTCTTTGACTATTTTCAACCATTTTTGAAAGGGGCATTGAAAAACTAGATTTAATATTTTCAGGAGTATTTAATTCAATCCAATTTAATAAATTCTCTGCCAATCTGCATAAATCACTATATAAGGCTTTTGTTTGTTTTGAAGTAGTATCAGGGCACTGCCCAACAGCATAATAATTAAAGAATTCTTTTAAATCTCTATAATTATAATCTTTTGCATGCTCAGTTCCGAAAGGGAAATATCCATCTTGAGCTTGTTTATTCTTGTCATATAAGAAGTTATGTTTAATATCTGAATTAAAAAAAGATTCCCATTTTTGATAAACTGAATTAACAAGTTGGGTATCTATAGGGTGGTTTTTAACTACAGCAAAACCAGTTTGTCTCAAAGAATTTGTAAAATTTACAGGTGCAAATTCTGAATTATAGTCAACTATTTCAATTTTTTTACTCATTAAAATACATCTTATTTTATAATAAATGTATTCTTATAAAAGTATCATTTCAAATTATTTTTTATAAAATTTATTCTAAAATTATACTAACAATCGCAACTATATCTAAAATATTAACTAAACCATCTTCATTCATATCAGCTAAATATAAATTTGATGGATCTATAATAATTTCTTCTAAAATATGCTGAACAACTAATACAATATCTAAAATATTGACTAATTCATCCATGTTTATATCACCTAATACATATTCACTTTCTATTATAGGTGTTCTCGTAGTTATAAATAACGCTGAATAGTCATTTAATGTTCTAGCAGCTGTTGGATACTGATTATTAAATGTGTATTCTATACCAATGGTTCCATCATGATTTTCCAAACCAACACTGCAATATGCACCGTGAATAACAGCATCCCAATTACCAACGGGATAACTACCTGTAGATGTATTATTGAACTCTTTATACTGCATTAACATTTCACCGTCACCAGTTGGTGTTTGATCACTTGTATTGTATAAAATTAATTGAAAACTTTCTATTGAATTACTATTAAATGTTCTCATATCAGACCATTCAATAATATAGTAATCATTATTGGGAGAAGAGTAAGCAAAAACATCACCACCACTTGTTGTTTTTAAATCATCCCAGAAAACAGCTACCATTGGTGATGGGCCACCTGCACCTGGCAGTTCATAGTTTCTGAATGATTCCATATTTGTTTCTCCAAATGTAATCCAACCATTACTACAAATTGTTATTTCATCGTATTCTATGCCATAAAATGTAAACGGAAATGGTAATGGAACCGTAGAAATACTATTACTATACTCTCCATTGCCGTTATCATTCAATCCAACATCAAAACCATCTCCACCATAACCTGGATCTATTTCAATCCAATTATATGTTGGTGCTAGATCATAGTCTGTATCAAAATGGTCATAAATATAATAACCGTGTTGATCGGGTCCAAGCGGGTCAGTGACAGAAACAGTGCCGAGCTGAACAGAAAAGTTAACTTTTTGGTTAAAACCTTGGTTATTATTCAATACAATCTCAAAATTAGCAACAGTTCCATTGATTATACTTGAATTAGCCGTTATTACAAAGCTATTTAAAGATAATCCATCTTGGTTTGGATCGATTGTATTCCAACTTGAACTATTACCATTTATCTGTAAACCTGGCAATGATGTTGATAGAGTACCACTTAAATCATTTATTTGCGTAGTACCTTGATTATATAATGATATAAAAACTTGACAACTTTCACCTGGCTCCAATACTCCATTTAAATTATCATCTTCTAAAATTAATATATTAGACAAGTCCATTTTTGCACCAGAAACTGAGGCTGGTACTGTAATATTCCAATTATTACCCTCAGAGTTTAAATTTAAATGTAATTCTAAATCAGTGGCATCTAAAACGTCTTCATTTAATTGAACAGAAAATGTAATTAAATCACTATTTGAATTAGAATCAAGATTACCAACGTTTACTGCTTCACTTAAAATATTAACATGTTGTGAATTAGATAGAAGATTTACATTTAAACTACTAACTGAGGATGAGCCTGAATTCAATAACCTAAATTGCATATCAAAAGTTTCACCAGCGTTAATTATACCGTCTCCATTACCAGCATCATCTAAAATACTTATTTCTGAAGGTGGAAGAGATAGTACTACATTACTATTGGAAATAGAAATAGTAGACTGGGATGGTTTGTGATCTTGTTTTACAACTGTCACTAAAATTTCCCCAGAACCAGTATCTTCAAACTCTAAAGTAGCTATTCCACTTGAATTAGTATATGCTGAAACAAAAATTTCATCATCACCTTTTAATAGAGTTACGTATGCTTCATTAACTCCAAGACCATTTTCATTAAGTACTTCAACATTAACAAAATTGGATCCGGGCTGGATAGTTGATACATGATTTACTGTTATAATTTGAGGACGCTTTGTCCATAGATGTGTAGAAGCATCGCCCATCAGATTGTTCCAATAGGAAAATAAATTAACATTATTACTAGGATTTGATGGATAAATATTATTTAAAACTAACTTTCCATATGCAACAGCTTCCCCTGCTGTATAGTTTTCTTCAATAAAAATTCCTTCGTAAATACCCATATTTATGATATTATTAAAAGCAGTATGCGTGTATATCGTCGCGGTTCCTACTGCCGCAATAGCACCCACAGGTGCATTAGGTGTACCTGAACGTAATAACGTTTCAGAAAGACAATATGTACCTGAATCAAATGAGCCGGTGTCACAGGTTAAAAATGTTGCGAATGGGTGTTTTGAATAATTGTATAAATCTTCCATTATTGCATCTGGATCAAAGCCACTAGCACCATAATATCCTCGATAATTAACATACAATGTTCCATTGTTAAATTGGTTCTCTATCCAATTTGAGTAACTATTACCATTATATTTTGTTTGAATATTTTCAGTTCCATATTCATCCATTAGCTGTTGTATATATTCGTTTGTTATTACCGTAGATATTCCTGAATCATAGGGGTCAGAAACAAGCGATGCTGTTTCATACCAACCATCATCCATATCTAAAGCTTTTTCATAGTTTAAAATTTTGTTAACTACAACACCAATATGGGTTGGGTTTCTAACAGATAGTCTACCAATTATTACTTCAGGGAAAAAATCATTTCCAGCAATCAAAGAATATGGCCAATCACCTTCACCCTGAACTCCAGAATAATATTCATAATTTGTATCAACTGAATAACTACCAGATGCATCACCAACAATTGTTACAAACTCTGGGGGAATTTCCCAATTATTATAAGCGTTATCTATATAATCTTTAATATCATCACTATTGTTACCAATATCATTTACATCAACAGTGTAAACAACATATCCTCTTTGATGTCTCCATTCTAATAATTCTTGAAAAGTTTGATCATTTGAACTGGCTCCTCCACATATATAAAGGATTGATGGAGGCTGAAATTTTTCATTATTCCTCATTACATAGTTAGGTGAAAATTTTGTCATAAATTTTTCAAATACTCTAGATCTTGGCATTTGTTTATAGTTATTATTTTCAATTATTCCATTTTCAATAATATCAATTTCGATTTCATCAATCACTTCTAAAGTTCTTGTATTTGGATAATAATTAAAGGGAGTGATTGTTATAGTAATAAATTCTTCTCCCCTCATAATTTGACGATTTGAAACTTCAATATTATTTAATGGATATTTATTTGTAGAGTTATAAAAATCTGAATTTTTTAAAAATGATTTATTCTTTACGTTGTTTATTTGGTTTTGAGATGGATAAAGATCAATATTTTCTTCAAAATGAGAATTAATAATATTCATTTCAACTTCATAATCAGTAAATGGGTCAACGTGATATGTTATTGAATAAGTTGGTAATTCAGGCATACCCTCTTCTGATGTAAAACCAGATTTATCTGATTTAATTCTGACGTGGCCATCTTTTTCAACTAGTTGAATATCATTTAAATTGAAACCGATTTTTCTTGAACTTGATTCTTTTTCATTTAATTGAAAATTACCAAATAGTGATGATATCATTATTATCAATCCAAAACTTTTTAATGTCTTATAACTCAATTTTAGCTCCTAATTACTTTAATCTTTACAAATTTAAACAAGTGTAAAATTATATATAACAAATACAAATACTTTATTTTTTTTTGTTTCAATTTGTAAAACATTTTTAAATAAAAAAAGGCTGACATTAAATGTCAGCCTTTTCATATGTATAAAATTCAATTTTATATCTACTTTAATAATACTAACTTACTTGTCTGAACTGTATTACCTGATTTCAATTTGGCAATATACAATCCCGAAGGTTGACTTGTTGCATCCCAAGTAGCACTATAACTACCAGATGATAGCTCACCATTCCAAAGTGTTGAAACTAATCTACCATTTATATCAAATATAGATAGCTCTACCATCCCTGCACTCTTAACACTGTAATCAAGAGTAGTCTCAGGATTAAATGGATTTGGATACGCTGTCGACAATGTAACAGTTTCAGGTATTATCACCTGCGTTAAATTATTGATGTTATAAATTCCATTTGAATTCCAACCTGTTATTGCTCCAGTAAGTTCAATGTGTTCCCCACTATAATCTTTTACCAGATAAAAAGTAGGAATATCACCCTCATTACAAAACTCAGATGTTTCTAAACTTCCATCATAACCCATAGCAGGTATATCCGTATAAGATCCTTTCCATTGTCTAGAACCTACTAACTGATCATTATTGTAAGCTAATATCCAATCTCCATATTCGGCACCTTCAATATCTTCCACAAAATAGAAAGCTTGCTCCATGGATTGAGTGAATTCATATGTTGAGGAATATGCTGACTCAGTTGATCTCATAGAACCTGTAGGCTCATTAAAAGAAAAAGATACACCAGAGTTAACTTTTGCCCAATATCCTTTGGTTCCTTCTAATTGATTTAAACTTCCAACCCACATATTTGGACCTATCTGACTCGCTGCAACACCTTGACCAATAATACCATTAAACTCAGCTTCTGCTGCATCGGGTATAGCATCCGTAATTGAAGATGAGCCTTCGTAAGGGAATGAAATTAGGTTTGCACCGCTGTTAAGATCATAAACTGTAGTTGATTCGGTTGGAGTTCCTCCAACAATTGATAAAGTTCCAGAGTTATCTACTTTCACCCAATAACCGCTTGTTCGTGATATACTAGATAAACTTCCAACCCACATATTTGGACCTATCTGACTCGCTGCAACACCTTGACCAATGACTCCAGTAGCGTTTGTTCCTAATGAACCCATAACATTGGCAATAGTAACATCATCTGGTAGTGCCCAAAAACTTATTAAATTTGCACCACCATTCAATGGAATTTCATAATCAACATCTGAAGTACAACCTCCATCTGAAACTTCTTCTCCAATTATTTGTGTTTCAAATAAGGTGAAAAGTTCGAGATTTGAAAATCCAGGTAATTCAGGTCCATAAGTTTCAGTACAATATTCCATATTTTCTGAATTGTCAAAAATAACAATCTCAGGAATGTCACCAAGCTGTAAATAACCAGGGAATTCGTTGGATGCAGTATTACCCATTAAAGGTATTGTAATTACACCATTATCAACATCTTCAGCTTTAACCCAACCAACACATACGTTATCATTGAAAGCTCCAATATAATCATATGGTGACAATTCATCCACATTAATAGAAATTAGATTTAAATTAAATAAATAAAATGCCTGTAAGGTACTCTGATCAAAATTCCAATTACCATCTCCATTTATAGTGGCTTGAAAATCATTTTCATCACATATCAAATCACCATCTTCATCGTTTAAGCAATTCCCGTCACAATCATAACCATTTTCGGGTAAAGAACCATCACAATCACAAGTACCATTTGGGAAACCTTCTCCGCATGGGCCACACTCACCGTCGCACGAGGTTCCGTCTCCATTTGGTATGCCACAACAATCTGCGCACGAAGAATTATCACCATCGCATACTCCACATTCATCAACTACTGAATTTCCAAAACATTCTCCTGAGCAATCTTGATCAGCATTATTCCCATTACAAACTCCACATTCATCAACAACTGCATCTCCACCACAATCACCTAAACAATCTTCTTGTAAACAACTTCCATCATCAATATTTGCATCAG
>NZTO01000059.1 GCA_002703375.1 Fidelibacterota bacterium
GCACCATCATTATCATCATCTGTATCACCTGCGTCACATAAACCATCACCATCATAATCCCAACCATCATTAGATGTATTGTATGAACCATTCACACAATCATCACAAGTATCATTATCTGAATCTGAACAAATGTTTGGATTATTGTCACTGCTATCAGCACCATCCAGTGCACCATCATTATCATCATCTGTATCACCTGCGTCACATAAACCATCACCATCATAATCCCAACCATCATTAGATGTATTGTATGAACCATTTACACAATCATCACAAGTATCATTATCAACATCTGAGCATATACTTGGGTTATTATCTTCACTATCAAACTCATCAGGAGCTCCATCATTGTCATCATCTAAATCACAAGCATCACCTTGTGAATCAGAATCATAATTATACTGATCAGTATTTGAAGTATTTATACAGTTATCTTGACTATTACATATAGTATCATCATCATTATCATTATCAATAATACTCCCAGATTCACAAGTTTCACATACACCATCAATGACATCTATACCATCATTTCCACTTACGCAATCATTATCTAAATTATCACAGGATTCTAAAGCTCCTGGATAAGAGGAAGAATCAGAATCTAAATTATTTGATTCTCTGCCATCATCTGAAGTTGTACACTCTGAGGGACAACTTGGAGGATTATTATAACCTCCACCACCAGTACAACCACCACCATATGAGCTTGTTAGATTGGAACATAATGTTTCGTATCCATCATATGTTCCATTCTGAAAGACAATATAAGTAGGATGGCCAATATAACCATCACCATCATCATCATCACACATCCAATTACATCCTTCATCTACTTGTCCGTCACAATTATTATCTATTCCATCACAAAGCTCAGATGCGTTGACATTTATTGAAGAATCATTATCATTACAATCTGTACTATCACAATCACCATCATTNTCGCTATCATTATCTACAACAGTACCTGTTCCATTGGTTTGACCTGAACAAGTCTCACAAATTCCATCAGTATATACACAGTTTCCAGGATCAGTTGCTGAAGAATTATAGTTACAAGCGCCTGAATCTTGACAACCTGATATCTCTTGACCATTTCCTGGAGAATTAGACCAAGAAGAACCTAAATTTGAACANGACGCATTACAAACTGTATAATTTTGAGTAGCATTATAATAACCATCACCATCTGANTCATTGTAACAGGTTAGTGTAGTCTCATAAAAGCAAACTGCAGCATCAGTAGCATTTGAATTATAATTACAAGCTGATGCATCTTGACAACCAGCTACCTCATTAGCATTACATACACCATCATTGTCACTGTCATTATCTACTATATTTCCACCAGAACAAGTTTCGCAACCAACCGGAATAATACAGCTTCCATCATCAGATGTGGCATCTGGATTATAATTGCAAGCACTAGAAATTGTACAACCAGAAACTAAAGATGTGTATACCCATAATTCGACCTCATCAACTTGATAGCCTTGGCTCGAAGTTCGTGGACCAGGAATATGACCATCCCCCCAAGAATTAGTTGCCATTCCTATTGCATAAAACCAAAAAGAACCTGCATGCCCATCAAGAAGAGAATTTACACCATTATATTCAAGACCTATCCATAAATTATCGTCATAGTTAATATCAACCGGCTCATATCCATCTACTCCACTTTGTTGAGTTGCTACAGGATTCGAAGTTTGCTTCCATTCTTGATTTGGTAAACCTGAACCTGGCCAAACAAGCTTAAAATGAAACTTGCCATTGCTTTCTCTAAAATTTTCTAAATGCTGTAAAATACTGTAGTTGTTACTATTTGGATTGCTTCCATTGTGATATAACCAATCATTTGGAGATTGTATAAATTCTTTTTGCTGTCTAAATAAAAGTTGCCATTCACAAGCACCTACGGGATTAAAAGACCAAGAGTCTTCAAGCTTAAAACTTTCTCCCATAACTGCACCCATACCAGCTGTACAATCTGGCTGATTAGTATCTGAGCATCCCCAAGGAGCAACCCTCAAATAAAGATACCTTATTCCCACACCAGTTGAGTAATTGGGGCCTGTTACATATCTAATATAGAATTCATATGTTTCGTTTTGAGATGCATTATACAAATAGATAGGGGTACCATTTGAAAATGCCGATGGATTAGTTTGATAATCAGAATCTAGAATCCCAAAAAAGTCTCCACCATAACCATGGTTTTGATGGTGTGGATGCCAAGCTTGGTTATTACCAGATATTTCACATTGCCCGTACACAAAGCTGAATGAACTGATTAGATATATAATAACAAAATTAAATACTATTTTACAATTACTGTAATTCAAAGCATATCCTCCAAATGTATAAAAATCTTTTATTTATAAAACGATTCTATATTTTAAATCTTTAATATTTTTCCGCATGTGATGTGGATTACATATTTGATAATAAAATAGCTTATCAAGCAAACGCAAAAGCTGCTTGTAGCAATTATTGACATAAGTATATGTTTTATCGAGAGTTAATGAGACAAAAAGTTAATACTTTATGATCTTCACAAAAGGCACTCCTCCTCCTGTATAAACTCTATGTATCCGCACATAAGTCGATAAATATATCAATTTAATTAAATTAATACAAGAACTATTTTTTTTTAAAGTGTTTAGAAAGATTAAAAATTAAATGAAAAATAGTAGAATGAATAAAATATGATGTGAATGACTATTTTATCTCTTCACCAAATGATAAATTAAATTTCTTTTGAAAATAAAAAACAGCTAAGTAACAAAAAGGNGTGTCAAAAGCAGCAAAAAATACTTTGAATAAAAAACCATTTATNAATAAAATCGAAAATCTATCCCAAGCAATGACATCAAATGAACACAATAAAAATAATACGCAAAAGGTATCAACAAACTGTGAAAAAACCGTTGAAGCATTATTCCGTAACCATAAATGTTTACCATTTGTAATTCTTTTCCAANAATGAAATAANCNNATATCNATAAATTGNGCAAAAAGNTANGCCATCATTGANGCAAAAACTGCAGCTCCNGATAAACCAAAAACTTGNTTAAATGTTGCATTGTTAACAGGTGACCAAACTGTAGCNGGNANGANATCNGATACAGTAACTATAAGTANCATAAAAATTGANGCNAANANNCCTGACATTACAACNTGATTTGCTTTTGTNTTNCCATANATCTCAGANATNATATCNGTTACCAAAAAAGTAATTGGATATGCAATCAATCCAACAGATTGTTCAAATGTATATGATCCTACAAACGGTACCCAAATATTAATCTGAAAAAATTTTTGAAAAATTAGATTGCAACCTACAAGAGAAGCAATGAATACAGCAGCTAAGCTCATAAAAATTTTATCTGACAATGCTTTATTTTTATCTTCTTTTATCATAATATTAATTTAAAATATTTATCATTTATAATTGTATCTATTTTACATTTTATATTATTATTTTTTAACTTAAATTGCATTATCTTAATAAACAAATAATGAAAAAAAATATCATAAAATTTTGGGGAGTAAGAGGTTCATACTCAATAACTGATTCTGATAAACTCGGAATAGGAGGAGATACCCCTTGTGTTGAAATTCGTACAAGAGATAATGATCTCATCATTCTAGACATGGGTACAGGATTAAACAATTTAAGTTCAGCCTTACTTAAAGAAAAAAATCCACCATCAACTATTGATATATTTCTGAGTCACTATCACTTAGATCATATATTAGGCTTTCTTTCTTTTACACCTTTATTTATGGATAAGTTTAAAATAAATATCTATGGTAAGAAAGATGCTAGTGGAGGAGTTGAAAAGGCATTGAGTGATATTTTAGACGAAAGATATTGGCCTGTAACCTTTGATATGTTTAATGCTGATTTAACTTTCATTGACATTAAGCCAGGAAGGATAAACTTAAACAACGGAATTTCTATTGAATCTAACTTACACCCACATCCAAATGGTGCGCTTGGTTTCAGAATAGAACTTAAAGATAATATTATAACTTATGTAACTGATGTTGAACACCCGATTGGTAATACTTTAAGAAAAGTAAATCATCTAGCTCGAGAGTCTGATGTTTTAATTCACGAGGCACATTTTACACCAAGCGATCTTCCCAATTATAAAGGATGGGGACATTGCAGTTGGGAAGAAGCTGTATCAGTCGCCAAAATTAGCAACTCTAAACAATTAGTCCTGTTTCATCATAGTCCTACATATTCAGATGATGTTATAAATGAATTTGGAGAGAATGCTAAGAAAAATTTTAAAAATTGTATTTTAGCAAAACAAAATTTAGAAATTATTTTATAAAATAAATTCCTTTACTTTTTCAAAAGCATCCATATTTCGTAAATTTTAGCATTATTATGAATAAAATTTACTTTGACCACGCAGCTACTACCCCCATTTCAAATGATGTTTTGAATCATATGTTCCAAATATTAGAAAAAAATTATGGTAATCCATCAAGTATTCATCAATTAGGTCAATCATCAAGAGCACTAGTTGAAAATTCCAGAAGACAAATTGCAAAAGCAATAAACTGCTCATCAAAAGAAATTTTTTTTACAAGTGGTGGTACAGAATCTAATAATATAACTATCAAAAATTTATTACAACCTGGAGATCACCTTATAACTTCATCTATTGAGCATCCTGCGATCCTAAAACCAGCTGAAGACTTAGCTCAAAATGGAATAGAAGTATCTTATGTAAAACCTAATAAATATGGCATAATTGAGCCTCAGAAAATAGAAAAAGAAATTAAAAAAAATACAAAGTTAATTTCAATTATGATGGTTAATAATGAAATGGGAACAATTAATCCTTTAGAAGAAATATCATTGATAAAAAATAGTGTCCTATTACACACTGATGCTGTACAGGCATTCGGTAAAATACCTCTTGATGTATCAAAAATGGGAATAGATTTATTAAGTTTATCTGGTCATAAATTTTATGGTCCAAAAGGAGTAGGTATTTTATACAAAAAGAATAATATTTCACTTAAAGGGCTTATTACAGGTGGAGGTCAAGAACAAGAAATATGTGCTGGAACTGAAAATGTCGCTGGAATTTCTTCAATTGGATTGGCTGCTGAAAATATTGTAAAAGATCTAAAAAAAAATAGATCTTATTTAACTGAGCTAACAAATTACTTGATTAAATCTTTAAAAAATCATGATATAAATTTTGTAATCAATGGTAAAAACAGGGTACCAGGCTTATTAAATATTTCATTTCCAGAGATGTTAGGTCAAAACCTTATGATGAACCTTGATCTACATGGTATTGCTGTTTCATACGGTGCTGCCTGTTCATCAGGTACACCCAAACCTCCAAGAGTATTACTTGAAACTGGTATAGAATCAAATTTAGCTAAATCTTCCATTCGTATTTCTCTTGGTAAAGATAATACAAAAAAAGAAATCGATTATTTTATAAATTCAATAGTATCAATTTTATCAAAAGAGTTAAAAAATGTCTGAAAAAGTATTAGTAGCAATGTCTGGTGGGGTTGATAGTTCTGTATCATTGCTCAGAATTATTGAAGCTGGCTATGACCCAGTTGGAGTGACTATGAAACTATGGTCTAATGAGAGCATTAATAGTAATAATGAACAAGATAACTCATGCTGTGGTATTGAGGAAATAAATGGTGCTAAACTTGTATGTAATCAATTTGGAGTACCACATTATACAATTGATTTTACTAAAGTTTTTAAGGAAGAAGTAGTAAACAATTTTTCCAGTGAATATTTTGCTGGTAGAACACCAAACCCCTGCATACGTTGTAATTCCTATGTTAAATGGGATGCTTTTATTGAACAAGCTGATAAAATGAATATTAAATATATTGCAACCGGTCATTATGCGATTGTGGAAAAAAAAAATAACAACTATTACTTAAAAAAAGGCATTGACCCAAAAAAAGATCAATCTTATGTGTTGTGGGGTATTCCTAAAGAAACTTTAAAACGAACAATTTTTCCAATTGGAGATTTAACAAAAGAACAAGTAAGAAAAATCGCTAAAGAAAATAATCTAGCAACTGCAACGTCTCCTGAAAGTATGGAAATATGTTTTGTAACTGACAATAACTATAAAAACTTTTTATCAAATTATAATCCAAGAAAAATGTCATCAATTAAAGAGGGTGATATTATTGAAAATGAAAAAAAAGTCGGAACTCATCCTGGCTATATAAATTATACAGTAGGACAACGCAAGGGATTGAATCTTTCAAATCCTGAACCAAGATATGTATCAAAAATTGATTCAAAAAACAATACAATTACAGTAGGTAAAAAACATTCAATTTACAAAAAAGAATGTTACGTTGACCAACTTAACTTACTAGTTAATGATTTGCAGTTACCGATTAAAATAAATGCAAAAATTAGATACAATACTTTTGGTGGAATTGCAACACTTAGTAGGGAAAAAGATAAATATAAATTAAGTTTTGATGAGCCGCAACTTGCAATTACTCCAGGTCAGTCAGCTGTTTTTTATGATAACGATACAGTATTGGGAGGTGGTATTATTGAACTCTTTAAATAATAATTTGTCTATCATAATTCTTGCTGCAGGCAAGGGTACCAGAATGGAATCTGATTTACCGAAAGTATTGCATGAAATCAATGGAAAGCCCATGCTTGATCAAGTTATTAATATTGGTGAAGAATTAAATCCAAAAAAAATCGTAGTTGTAATTGGATATAAACATGAATTACTTGAAAATCATTTAAAAAGTTATAATGTAAAATTAGCATATCAATTGCATCAGAAGGGTACTGGGCATGCAGTCCTACAAACTAAAAGTTTTTTTGAAAATTATAAAGGTAATATTTTAATCCTATCAGGTGACGTACCATTATTGACTAAATCTACATTGGAAAAATTACATAATCATCATATTCAGAATCAGGCATATGCTACTGTTTTAACTGCAGAACTTGAAGATGCTACTGGATATGGAAGAATTATAAAAAACTCAATTGGTAATTTAAAAAAAATAGTTGAACATAAAGATGCTACAGATGAAGAAAAAAAAGTCAATGAAATAAATTCAGGAATATATATATTCAATGCTGAACATTTATTTTCTGAATTGCCAAATTTAAATAATAATAACAATCAAAATGAATATTATCTACCTGATGTTTTAGTCCGTTTTTTAAATCAAAATAAGAAAGTTTCTCTTTTAAAAACGAAAAAAAATATTGAAATTCAAGGTGTAAATAACAAACAACAATTACAAAAATTAAATGAAAAAACTTAAATTGATAAAAATATATCTGATATTAACAAGTTTCCTATTTTCATTATCTTTTGATTTTGATAATGCTAATTCACTTAACCAAAGCAAAATATTAAATAATTTTAATTTAAATCAAACAGTTAGCTTTTCTTTAACTAATTCAAATGGTATATCACATACAAATAATATTATTTCAAATAATATAAATTACATAGTTAGCGACAGGTTAAGTTTCAATTCAAACATTCATTTAATAAGCTCTAATTTTGATAAGTTTCAAAATAAAAATAATTTAAATGTTAAATATGATTTTCTAGTTGATTATAAATTTTCAGATAATTTAAAAATTCAAATAAAAATGACGAACTTAAATAATCATAATTTTTATTCGAAGTTTAAATGATTAAAAAAAAATTTGCTTCAAAAAAAAACTCTCTTTTAAATTTTTTAAAATTAAAAAACTATTTTTTTAACGCATTATTATTTTTTTTAACATTATTTATAGTTGTATCAATTATTTCGTTAACTAAAAATTTAAATAATAAGAATAAATATATTTATGACAATGCCGAGAAATTAAAAAAATTAATAGTAATTAATGAATATGAGAAAAGAACAGGTTATAGAATACGTATTGAAATTCTTAATGGATGTGGGATAAGCGGCTTGGCAGACAAATATACAAATTTTTTTAGAGAAAATGGATATGATGTTATTCAGTCAAAAAATGCTGAAAATTTCAATTTTGATAAATCTTTAGTACTTTTAAGAGTTAACAATAAAGATTATGCTATGCAAGTATCAAAAACACTCGACACACCNTCAAATGAAATAATTGAAAAAATAGACTATTCTTTAGATTGTGATGTTACTGTAATTATAGGAAAGGATTATAATCAATTATCATCTTTTGATAGTGTAATTGAACTTTCACCACCATATTAAAATTATGAAAAATAAATCAGACAAAATTGTAAAAAAAATTGGAGAACTAATCCTTGATAAAAAAGGNGACGATATTAAAATTCTTGATGTCAGAGAACTCACATCTCTAACAGAATATTTTGTTATATGCACTTCAGACTCTNCTCCTAAAACAAGAGCAATTACTGAACATATTAAAACAGAACTNAAAAANGATAACATCAGCCCTTGGCATATTGAAGGATTNGAAAAAATGGAATGGGTTTTATTGGATTATGTTAATATCGTAATCAATGTTTTTAATCCAGAAATGAGNGAATATTATAATATTGAAAGGCTTTGGTCTGATGCAAAAATAAAACAGATTAATGATTAATAATGAAATTACTGACCAAAATTTTATATGAAGTACTAAATGATTTAAATTATCCTAACACTGAAATTATAATAGAAATACCAAAAAATAATAAATTCGGAGATTACTCAACAAATCTTGCATTAATNTTATCGAAAAAAATTAAAAAAAATCCAATAAATATTGCTGAAGATATAGCTAATCACATAGAATCATTAAGTAAAAATGAACTAAAAAAAATAAGTATAGCTGGCCCTGGNTTTATAAACTTTACTCTTTCAAATAATTTTTATTATAAGAACTTATTAAATGTGATTGAAAATCCAAATTATGGTAAAATTCAACAAAAAAAATCAAAGACTGCATTAGTAGAGTTTGTTAGTGCAAATCCAACAGGNCCTCTAACAGTTGGCCATGGGAGAGGGGCTGTTTTAGGTGATACTATTAGTAATATTCTTGAATGGAACGGTTATGAGGTAGTAAGAGAATATTACTTTAACAATGCTGGTAAGCAAATGCGCGTTTTAGGAGAATCCGTTGCATCAAGATATAAACAGATCTATAATAAAGATAGTAAATTCCCTGATTATGGTTACCAAGGTGAATATATAAAGGATATTGCAAAACTTCTTTCAACTAAATTCAATGATAATTTTTTAAATGATGATCAAAATAAAATTTTCAAGGAATCTGCTGAAAATTTTGTATTTGAAGATATTAAAAAAACATTAAAAAAAATTAAAATCAATTTTGATTCTTTTTTTAATGAAGATGATTTATATAGCTCAGGAGCAATTAAAAAAACNTTATCTAAACTAAAANGAAAAAAAATAATTTATGAAAAAGATGGAGCAACTTGGTTCAANGCTAAATCAATTAANAGAGAGCAAGACAAAGTTTTAGTAAAAAGTTCTGGTGAACCAACTTATAGATTACCTGATGTAGCCTACCATAAAGATAAATTTAATAGAAAATTTGATCTAATCGTTGATATTTTTGGTGCAGATCACTCAGACACTTATCCTGATGTAATGGCCTTANTTAAAAGTCTAGATTGTGATATTAATAAAATGAAAGTAATAATTCATCAGTTTGTTACAATTTTAGAAAATGGTGAAAAAGTTAAAATGTCTACTCGAAAAGCAAACTTTATTACATTAGAAGAACTTTGTGATGAAGTTGGAGANGATGTTTTACGATATTTTTTCATAATGCGCGGTGCAAATACCCACTTAAACTTTGATATTGGATTAGCAAAAAACGAATCGGATGAAAATCCAGTTTTTTACTTACAATATGCATACGCTAGAATATGTAATATACTTAAAAAATCAAATGAATTTGAATNTTCATCAAATGAATTTGAGGATCTAAAACTTTTATCTTCAAATGTTGAAAAAGATATACTTAGAAAAATACAACAATTTCCAGATTTAATTACACAAATTGGTCAAGTANTGGAGCCGCAGANACTNGCTAATTATTTACAATCATTAGCATCTTTATTCCATAAATTTTATTCAAATAATAAAGTAATTTCAGATGATGAGAAATTAAGTTTTGCTAGGCTAAAATTAATATGTGGAATAAAACATGTTTTAAAAAATGGATTAGATATATTGGGTATTAATGCCCCTGAAAAAATGTAATGCTAAACTTTGATTTAGAAAATTTACAATTTGCTTTGTTATGTTTTAGTTCATTATTTACATTGATTAATCCTATCGGTATATTACCAATTTATCTTACAATGACTCAAAATTTATCTAGATTGGAAAGGACGCAAATTAATAAACAAGGCTTAATATCTGCTGGAATGATTTTATTACTATTTGCATTTGTTGGAGATTATATTTTCTCTATTTACGATGTAACCATTGAAGCATTTAAAATTGCAGGTGGTATCATATTTTTTAGAATAGGATTAACAAATTTAGAATCAAAAGTTTCAAGAATTAAATCAACACCAATGGAAGAAAAAGAGGCTTTGTTGAAAGATGGATTTGCTTTTACACCGTTCGCAATTCCGTTAATAGCTGGTCCAGGCTCAATTTCATCATCTATGATATTAGCTAATTCAATTAATACTTTTGTTGAAAAAATTATTTTCATATTNTCTTTGTTTTTAACTTTATTTATCTCTTATTTGATTTTTCAAATGGCAGGTCGTGTTGCAAGAACATTAGGAACAATTGGGATAAGAATATTACAAAGAATTATGGGACTGTTGTTATGCGTAATTGCAATACAATTTATTTCAGATGGTATCCTAAATACATTTAAATTCTAAAGTGGAGGCGGGGAGAATCGAACTCCCGTCCGAATATAATCGATAATTAGCTTCTACATACTTATGTTATTTTTGAGTTTAACATAAAATAATGAAAATAACCAAACACACTCTATGCGAGCCTAATAAATTTTCATTGTGATTTCTTAGACAAAAATCAAAACTAGTCTGTAAAGATGACACCTCATAAAAAAGTCACAGACAAACTCTAATTGAGATGGCTTACAACTTATTAAGCGTAAGCAATTTGGCCATTATTGGCACTTATTGTTTTTACTAGACATTTAACGAGTTTTCTAGGATTGCTCGGTATGCAACTAAAAATATATTAATACCCGTCGAAACCGGTCGCCCCCTTAAAATAGTTAATAATTTCAAAAAACTTGATTAATAATATATAAATATTTTATAAAATATGTAATCCTTGTATTGTATTAAAAAGATTAATTTAATTAAATTATCAAGCTGTTTTTTTTGAGCAAATTTTAGTGACTCCGTAGCTCAGCTGGTAGAGCAGTGCCCTTTTAAGGCATTGGTCGTGCGTTCGAATCGCACCGGAGTCACAACAACATAATAATAGTGACTAAAATTAAATTTTCAAAAATACTTAGCTCTTACATATCCTCCTATATATTAATCCTGTTAATCAATTTTTCTTTAAGTAGAAATCTACTTGTTCCTGAAAACTATAATACAATTCAATTTGCATTAAATGAAGCCATAGATAATGATTCAATNTTAGTTGAAAATGGTGAATATTTTGAAAACTTAATTTTCCCAAATATTAATAATATTTATTTAATCGGAGAATCTCAAGAAAACACAATAATTAATGGAAATAATAATGGAATAGTCATAACCTTAGTTAATAACGAAAACTTATCTGACCAACAAATAATAATAGAAAACTTTACTATCAAAAATGGAAGTGCATTAAATGACTATCCCATTGATAGAGGAGGTGGAATTTTCATTTCTAATGCCTCTCCTACCATTAAAAATATAACTATAATCAATTGTGTTGCAAAATATGGTGGTGCTATATCACTCAATAACTCAGATGCTAATTTATTTAACATAAATACAAATTGGAACAATTCTTCAAATTATGGTGGTGGTATACTGATAAATTTTTCGAATCCATTGATAAGAAATTGTACAATTTCTAATAATCAAGCTCAAACATATGGAGGTGGTATCTACTGTATCAACAATTCAAATCCTACAATTCAAGAAACATATATTTTTGAAAATGAAGCAGAATCTGGAGGTGGTTTATCCTTTTTTAATCANTCATCTCCTAAAGTAATTAATTGTCATATCTATAATAACGATGCAGAAAGAGGAGCTGGCATTTCTCTTTTTTACGATTCTGAAGCACTTATTGACTCAACAGAAATTTATAATAATACAGCAATCATTTACGGTGGTGGGATTTATAATGCATACGCTAATCCAATGATAAAAAATTCAAATATTCATTCAAATTTTGCTTTAAATGGTGGTGGAATTGCTTTAATGACTAGTAGTTATATNCAATTTATTAATACTCAAATTGAATTTAATTCTGCTATTGATTTTGGAGGTGGTATTTACATAGACAATAATGATCAAAACTTAAATAATTTAATAATATCTAACAATGATGCTCAAATTGGAGGTGGTATTTATATAAATAATTCAAATACAGATTTAACCAATGTAACAATCGAATATAATCAAGCTGATTATGGAGGAGGTTTTTTTACATCTAATGTTGATGGTTATTTTAATGATTTAATTATTCACAGTAATTCCTCTTTAAATGGAGGAGGAGTTTTCATAAATAATTATTCTAAAATCTATTTTTTAAATACTATTTTTTCATATAATAATGCCAATTCTTTTGGAGGCGCAATTGCATTAGAACAAGATTCAAATCTTGAACTCAAATATTGTACTTTAAATAATAACAATGCATCATTTTATGGAGGGGGTATATATGCTTGGGAAAATTCAAAAATTAATATTATTAATAATACTATTATTAATAATGAATCTCAATTTGGTTCTGCTGTAACTTCAATTTCTCAATCTAATACCAACATTATAAATTCAATCGTTTGGAATAATTTAAATGATGATTTTTTTACTGATAATAATTCAATAAAGGCTTTCTATTCTAATTTACAATATGAACTTGATGGTGAAAAAAATATTAGAATTAATCCAAATTTTCAAAACATTTTTTTTAATAGTTTGCTACTTGGAAATAATTCAAAATGTATTGATAAAGGTATAAAAACATTTATANTAAATAATGATACGCTTTTTCATCATACATCCTNCTCTGGACCNTACCCTGATATTGGCTCTAATGAATATGAAGGNACAGTTGGTGATATTAACAATGATAGTGANTTAGATTTACTTGATATATTATTATTGATTAATATCATTTCAGATCAATTGAACTANAAAATTATTTGCGATTTAAATAATGATGGTTATAATGATATTTTAGATGTAATTTCGCTTTTTAACTGGACGGTTAATTCATAATATGATAAAAAAAATAAATAAAAAATTAAGTAATCTTTTATTTTTTGTTTTGCTGGTAATATTAATAAATACTTGTCAAACTCCAAAAGAACCNGATACAGAACCTCCAGTCATAGAAATTATTTATCCACTAAATAATCAAACTATCTTTGAAGAGATCAAAATAATTGCAGAAGCGTCTGATAATGATGCTTTAGATCAAATTTTATTTTCAATAAATGGTGAAATTGGTCAAAATAGAATCATTAACAGTCCTCCTTGGGAATTAAATTTAAAAACTTTTGAATATCCAGATTCAAGTAATATTGAAATTATAGCAATTGCAAGAGATGAATCAGGTAATGAAACAATATCTGATTTAGTTACAACTACTATTGATAATTCATCACATTACCCAGAAAATGTGAATATCATTGCCGTAGAATACGATTTAGAAAATATGATAATAAATTGGTCAAAATCCAATGATTCTGATTTTAGTCATTACAACTTATATTATGCACAAAATAATAACAATTTTAATGTTGCAGAACTTTTATATACATCATATAATTTAAATGATACATCTTATACTATAGAGCTTAATCCAAATTTAATTTACCCCACTATTGAAAATTGGTTTTGGGTAGAATCTACAGACTCTGCTGGTTTATCAACATTAAGTCAAAGTAAATCAAACAGTACGGAAACTCCCCCATCCCCAATAAATAATATTACTGTATTCTATCAAACTGAGCTCACAGATGGTGAAACTATAAAAACATTAAATATTGCTTGGTTACAATCTGCAGACTGGGATTTTAAATCATACAAAATAGAGTATCAATCAGGATTTGATTCTAATGATGATAATTGGGATCATTTAAAAACAATTACTGATATTAATCAAAATATATACCAAACAACACAGTTTGAACCGAGCACTGATTTTACAGATATCGCTCATTGGTTTAAAATAACAGTTGAAGACATATGGGGACAAACTACATCAAGTCCAAAATTTAATGATTTTGACATAGATGGACCTTCNCCACCTTCAGACATAATTTCAATAAATTATGATATTAATGCAATGACAGTCACTTGGGAACAAATACAAGAAGATCCAATCGAATTCAACTATTATAATATTTATCACTCAACTACTAATAATTTTTCGAATGCTGAAATAATACATAATACAATAATGAGTTGTAACAATCTNGAAAATGAAAATGATTGTGAATCTGACAATAACTGTAGCTGGAGTAATGAAGAAATTTGTTACAATAATAGTATTTATGATACAACTTGGAGTTATGAATATTCAATAAGTGATACTAATTATTTTCCAGGAAATGAAAATTGGTTTTGGATTGGTATAGTCGACAATATTGAAGCTGAATCAGTAGGTAATGCTTTATCAAATGAAATCAAAGAATTACCTAATCCAATCAATATAACAAGTATTAGTCTAGATGAGACAACCACATTAAAGGAAATAACAGTATCGTGGGAAGCAAATAATGAATCAGATTTTTCAAATTATAAACTATATAAATCAGAATTTGAATGGTCCTATGATACAAAACAATTAATCAATACTATTGAACAACAATATGATAACTCTTTTACAAATTGTATTACTTATGATTCAAATTCTAATGACAATTGTATTTANATAAATCCTGAATACGAAAATTGGTTTTGGATTACAACAAGCAATCATTGGGATCAGGAATCAAACCAAGGTCAAGGGATGATAATACCAGAAATACCTTTGCCTGATGCTGTAAACGTTATTTCAGTAGATTATAATATAAGTAACATGATAGTAACTTGGAATCAATCAAATGACAATGATTTTGCTTCTTATGTTCTATACAAATCTGATTCATTTAATGGTGTATACGATTCAATATATAATATTACAAACAGACTACAAACATCATTATCATTCAGTAATTTTGATCCAACAATTGAAAATTGGTATAAAATAAAAACCACAGATGAACAATTACAATCAGCCTATGGTAGTCCAAAGTCTAATAATATTGATGAACCTCCGTCAGCTGTTACATTAGATCCAATTACATTCAATAGCTTAAACTCAGAATTAGAATTAAACTGGGACATCAATGAAGATACAGACTTCATAAATTACATAATTTATGAGTCATCCAATTATGATATGACTAATGCAAATTCTATTTCCACAATTAATAATAGACAAACACTATCATTAAATCGGCAAGTAGACCCAGATATGATATCAAACAATGAAATACTATTTTATCAAGTTTTAGTTGAAGATATATGGGGACAAAAATCATACAGCAATATTGAAAGCGGTAGCAATCATGAAAAATTTATTTTTTCAAGNGGTAGTTCAAATTATGATTTTATTTTTTCGGTCCATTCTGATGAAAATAACGGATTATACACAACCTCAGGAATAAAGGATAATAAAATCTGGCTTTTCCAAATAACATTTGATGGAATATTTGAAAAAGAAGAAACATATGAATTTGGTTTATCAGGTGTTGGAGAATCTGATAAAAACATGCTCTACTTCGACAATAGTTATTTTTTAACCGGATGGACACAAGATATAGATAATGACCTTGATGCTTATATAATGGAATTTGATCAAAACTTAATATCTTTAAATGATGCCAACTATCATTGTGCAACTTTCAATTGTAACGATTCTAATGGAAATAATATTTGTGATAGCAATGAAAACTTTATCGATTCTTATGAAAATGATGAAGATGACGATAGATCTGTAGCAGTTATTAATTCATCNGATNANAATTTTGTAATTGTTGGAAGTACAAATGATGACGAATTAAATAAATTTTTTATATGGGCTGTAAAAACAAATTATGAGGGACANGAAATATGGAATACAGAGAGAAGCTTACCATATTCATCCACTTTTGACAACAGTGCTTCGTCAATAGTTGAAACAAATGACGGCAACTATATGGTACTCGCAAACATTGATAATGGTAATTATAATACAGATATTTGGATAAATAAACTAGATTATACAAATGGATCGATAATTATTAATAATGAAAGTGAATTATCTAATTGTAATGATACAGCAGGTATTTGTTATGGTGGAGAATCAATTGATGAAGCATATACTATTTTACCTTTTAACGGTAACTATGTAATAGCAGGTACAACGAGATCAAAAGGCAATGGAGGATATGATGGATGGATAATTATTGTTGACGAAAATGGATCTTATATTAATGATTTTACATATGGTGGAATATATGATGATAAAATTTATTCAATCACCGAATCAGCTAATGGTTATTTGACGTTTTGCGGATATACAAGATCATTCAATAGTCAAAATGAAGATATCTGGATTTTTCAAATTGATTTAAATGGAGATTTAATTTTTAATAAAACAATTGGTGGATATTATGCTGACAAAGGTTATGGTATCAAAAGCACATCAGATGGTGGCTTTATAATTTCAGGTATATCACAATCAATACCAGGTAATTATGGTAATCTTGAAGCTGTTTTAATTAAAACTGATCCTTTTGGTAATACAATTGACCTAGATTAAAAATAAATTATCATTTATTTTTTATAATATCCCATATTTCATTCATTTCTTGTTCAGTGCAATCACTAATAGATTTATTTCTAACTTTTATTTCTTTTTCTAGTTTATGAAATCTTTTTTCAAATTTCGATATTGCTAATTTTAGAGATTCTTCTGAACTAACATTTAAAAATCTACTTAAATTTACAATGGAGAATAGTAAGTCCCCTGTTTCCTCAATGATTTTTGATTTATTTTGTTCAGAATAAGCTTCCTTAAGTTCAATTATTTCTTCTTCAATTTTATTCCATATTAAATCAATACTTTTCCAATTAAAACCAACAGAGGCTGCCTTTTCTTGAATTCTTGAAGATTTTACTAATGCAGGGAGTGTTTTGGGAATACCATCTAAAACACTATTTCTTTTTTTTTCTTTTTGTTTATTCAACTCCCAATTTTTTTGAANTTTCTGATTTGTAAATACTTCTGGATGTCTTTCAATCATTTTATTTGAGATGGTTTCTATAACCTCATTGATCGAAAATACTTTTTTTTCTCTATATAACTCTGATTGAAAAATTATATGTAATAATAAATCTCCTAATTCTTCTTTTATATTACTATAATCTTGGTTTTCGACAGCTTCAATTAGTTCATATGTTTCTTCAAGTAGATATGGTAATAATGATTTGGATGTTTGTTTTCTATCCCATTCACAACCATTAGGAGAACGTAGTTTTCTTAAAATTTTNATTAAATCATTAATATTTTTTTTTTCATTCATTANTATCTATTTCTCTACCAATATGAACTTTATTTATTCTGTTACCTTCAATATTTTTTACAGTATAAATTCTATTTTTATATTTAACTGAATCGTTCTTTTTTGGGATATCTCCTAATAGATCAAGTATTAAACCACCTAAAGTATCAAAATCTCTATCTTCAGAATCAGGGAAAACTATATCTGTTTGTTCCTCTAAATCGTAAATTGAAATTGAAGCATCTACAATTATACTATTATCATCTATCTTTTTAATATTTGATTCATTTTTATCAAATTGATCGTGGACCTCACCAATTACTTCTTCAACTACATCTTCTAATGTTACCAAGCCAGAAGTTCCACCCCATTCATCAACTACTATTGCTATATTTGTTCTTTTTTCTTTAAAATCTAATAATAAATCATCNAGACTTTTTTGTTCTGGTACAAANAATGGTTCCCTTGTNAAAGCTAGTAAATTAATTTGNGGTCGAGATCCAACTAAATANGGAATTAAATCTTTAGCATATAAAATACCTTTAATATTATCAACTGATTCTTTAAAGATAGGTATTTTTGAATATTGTTGATCTTTTATTAAATCCATTATTACATCAATTGTTGCATCAGTTGGCAATGCTATCATATCTACTCTTGGAATCATTATTTCATGAACAGTTTTATCTTTGAAATCAAAAATTGAATGTATCATATTTGATTCTTCTGATTGCAAAGTACCTTGCTGCTGACTTATACTTGTTAATATTTTAAGTTCTTGTTCAGAATCAAAAATTTTTTCTTTTTTCAATCTAAAAGTTTTAATTACAGTATTTGTTATGAAATAAAAAACTAAAGAAATTGGTAGAAATAAAAATTCTAAAAACTTTATTACGTAAAAAGATTTGTTAGCGAATGATTCTGAATTTCTTATTGCAATGATTTTAGGTAAAATTTCTCCAAAAATTAGTATTATGATTGTTACAATAATGATCTGAATTAAAATAGAAAATGAAATATCATAATTATTTTTTATTGCAATATTTTTTGTTATTAATGTTGCCATTGAGGCTAGAGCAATGTTGACTATTGTGTTACCTGTCAAGAATGTTGATAGCAATTTTTGTGGATCTTTTAATAGATTTTTNACATTTTTAGAAATCTTTTTACTATTTGATTTTAAATGAAAAAATGCAGTCTCTGAACCTGACAAAACACCTGATGCCATTATTAAAATTATAAATATTATTAAAGTAATAATCACTTTATTAAATCAATATTATTTTTAATATATTTATTTTCTAAATCAGTCATTTTTAATTTTTCTTTTTTATTTTTATCTTCATACCCNAATAGGTGAAGGGTACCGTGGATTATTACTCTTAATAATTCAGTTTTAAAGTCTTGATGGAATTTTAACGCATTTTCTTGTACTCTATCAATACTGATATAAATTTCGCCGTCGATGGATTGACCAAATTCTTCTAAATTAAATGCAACCACATCAGTAAAAACATCTTCATTAAAATATTTTTTTTTTAAATCATTTAATTTTAAATCGTTTGATAAAATATAATTAATTGAGAANTCTTGATGACCATTTTGTAAACATATTTTTTTTATTAGACTATTAAAAGATTCATCATTTATACAAATTGAATCTTTATATTGATCATCAATGAAAATTTCAATCATTAAATATTAATATTTTTTAAAATTTCTCTTGATATGATTATTCTTTGAATTTCACTTGTTCCTTCACCTATTTCCAATATTTTAGCATCTCTAAAAAATCTTTCAACATTGTACTCTTTAATATAACCATACCCCCCGAGAACCTGTATTGCCTCAGTAGTAACATACATAGCAGTTTCACTACTATAAAGTTTGGCCATTGCGGCTTCTTTTATAAGATCTAAATCGTTATCTTTTCTCCAAGCAGCATGATAAACAAAATGCTTTGAAGCTTCAATTCTAGTTGCCATTTCAGCAAGTTTAAAACTTATACTTTGAAAATGATTAATTTGTTTTCCAAAAGCTTCTCTTTCTTTTGAATATTTTAATGCTAATTCATAGGCACCACCTGCTGTTCCTAAAGCTAATGCTCCTATAGTAATNCGTCCCCCAGTCAATGTTTTTAGAAATTGCTTAAATCCTTTGTGTGCTTTTCCTANCAAATTATCTTTNGGTATTTCCATATTATTAAAATATACCGATCTAGTATCAGATCCTCTCCATCCCATTTTTTTCTCTGGTTTTCCTATGCTTAAACCTTCACTACCAGCCTCTACAATGAACGCACTAACACCTTTTTCTTCACCATTTTCAATTAATTTTGCTGTAAAAATAATTATTCCAGCATAACCTGCATTAGTACAAAAAACTTTCTGACCATTGACAATAAATTTGTTACCATCAAATTCAGCTGTTGTTTGTGTATTTCCAGCATCACTTCCTGCATTTGGCTCAGTCAAACCGAAAGCACCAATCATCTGTCCACTCGCTAGTTTTGGGATATATTTCATTTTTTGTTCTTCTGTGCCAAATAAATAAATTGGAGCGGTTCCTAAACTTGTATGAGCCATCATTGTTGCAGCTGTCGAAGGACAAATCTTTCCTATTTCTTCAATTGCAATTACCAAAGCAAGAGTATCCATACCATAACCACCATAATTTTCATCCCAAGGTATACCCATCAAACCCAATTCGCTCATTTTTTTTATTGAGTCCATTGGATATTTACCAGTTTCATCAATTTCATGAGCAAGTTTTGCTATATCATTATTCGCTAATTCTTTTACCATATCTCTTAGTAAATAATGCTCTTCTGAAAAATATTTTTCTTCCATTTTATCCTATTCTTTTACCATTTGATTATTGTTGATCCCCAAGTAAATCCTGAACCAAACGCTGCCAAAACAACTAAATCATTATCTTTGATTAAATTATCGTTGAAAGCTTCTGCTAAAGCAATCGGAATTGAAGCAGCTGTAGTATTACCATATTTNTGTATATTAGAAAATACTTTTTTAGTTTCCAAATTTAATTTTTTTTGTATCATTTGAATTATTCTTATATTTGCTTGATGAGGAATCAATAAGTCAATATCATTTATATTAAAATCGTTTGCATTTAAACATTCTTCAATTACTTCAGGGAACCTTTTCACTGCATTTTTAAATACTTCNCGACCATTCATCTTTAAAAACTGAGAACCTTCATCCAACATATCTGATGATACTCTTGGATTTTTTTTACTTGATGGAGTTTCTAGCCATAGCTCTTTAGCATATTTACCCTCTGAATGCAAATGTGATGATAAAATCCCTCGATCTTTGGTGGTTTTACTTAATATTGCAGCACCAGCTCCATCACCAAAAATAACTGCAACATCTCGTCCTCTATTTGTTAAATCCATAGCTGTAGATTGAACTTCTGATCCAACTAATAATATATTCTCATATGTTCCATTTTTAATGTATTGTTCTGCTATTGACAAACCATATATGAAACCCGAACATTGTACTCTAATGTCTAATGCACCAATATTATTAAAACCCATTTTATTTTGTAATAGACAGCCTGATCCAGGAGCATAATAATCTGGTGTAGATGTAGCAAAAATAATAAAATCAATATCTTGAACCTGCAAATTTGCATTTTCCANTGCCATTTGAACTGCTGGAATAGATAATTCACTTGGACCAATTTCTGAATCTATATATCTTCTCTGTTCAATTCCTGTGCGTTCAATAATCCAATCATGAGATGTATCCATATAATTAGATAATTCTTCATTAGTAACGACTCTTTCAGGAACATTAAACCCTGTGCCGGAAATATATGCATTGAAATTCATTTTTTTTGACATAATATCACATAATAATTTATTAAATCTAAACTAATAAAATGATAAATTGTTTAAAATTTTAAATTTTCAGGATCAATCTATAAGCCGAATTCTGTATCAATAAGATGATGGATATTTATCTAGTCTTAATTTCACAATTAAGATCAAGCAACCTACCCGTCTATTAATGCGGATCACACTAGACTACTTGGTTTTGCTCCGAGTGGGGTTTACCTAGCTCTTATTATTAACTAATAAGACTGGTAGTCTCTTACACTACCATTTCACCTTTATCCTTTTAGGATGTTTATTTTCTGTTGCACTTGCCATCCTCATTTAAATGAGGTCCTCTTATTATGAGGCACTCTATCCTGTGGAGTTCGGACTTTCCTCCTTTTATAAAAAGGCATCCATCCAATTGATCCTGAATATTAATTTTCTACTACTTCTGCTTCATAATACAAAAAAACACCACAACTATCACAGTTTTTAATACTATTATTTTGTTTAACTTCAACTACAAACTGAGGAGGTAACTGATTATAACAATAACCGCAGGCGTTTCTATTTATTGGGACCATCGCCTTTCCATCTCTTGCCTTTCTTAACTTTTCGTATGATGCAACTAAATTATCAGCAATAGTTTTAACTAAAATATCTCTGTCATTATTTAAACCATTTTCTTCACTTTTAGTGCTCTCCATCGCATCTTTTAATTCAATAGTACTTTCTTTTATTAAATCTTGACTAGTTTTAATATCAAGATCATTTGATTTATTTTTTTCTTCAAGAGTATTTTTTTGCTCTTCTAAATCAAGAATATTATTTTCAACTCCATCTAAAAATGTTTTTATATGATCTATTTCTAACATTAATGCATCATATTCCTTATTGGAACTAACTAAATACAGTTGATCTTTATATTTTTTTAANTTTTCATCACTATCATCAATTTTTGCAGTCAACTCTCTAATTTGTTTTTCAATACTTTTTATTTCATCAATATTATTTGTTACATCACTTTGAAGCATATTTACTTTATCTTCTGTTTTTTTTACAATACTTGGCAAATCCCCTTTGATTTCTTCNATTTCTAATAATCTAGAATCTATTTTTTGCAATTCAATCAATTTACTTACTGTTTCCTGCATATACCTCCAATATTATGTATATAAAAAATGCACCAAGGAGGTGCATTTAAAAATTTAGACTTATTTTANACTACATTTNTAGCTGCTAATGAATGTTAGCTTGTATTTACATTTCAACATATCATATCAATTTAAGAATATTTATTTATTCTTTCAAATAAGTCATTATTATATATATAATATTATTTTATAAATTTATTTAGAAAAAAGGTATATTAAAAAACTATGATCAAATTATTACAAAACAAATTAAAAGATGAAATTAAATCCGGAAATAAAAAAAATGTAATTGCATACAGAAATATGATCGGAAAATTAAAATCTCATGAAATCGATTCAAAATCAAAGTTAACTGATGATATGTGNATTAACATTTTACAAAAAATGGCAAAACAAATAAATGATTCTATAACTCAATTTAAAAATGGGGGAAGACTTGATTTGGTTGAATCTGAACAAAATGAACTCAATGTAATTCAATCTTTTTTACCAAAAGAATTATCATCAATAGAAATGAAAAATATCATATCAAAAATCATTAATGANAATGATGNCAACGGNATATCTGATTTAGGAAAAATAATGGGCTTAGTGATGAAGGAAATCCAAGGAAGAGGTGATGGTAAACTAGCTAGTAAAATCGTAAAAGAATTGCTAACACAATGATTTTCACACCTATCGACATAATTATATTTATCATTTTACTATACTTTATGATTAATGGCGCACGAAAAGGTTTTATAAAAGAAATAAGTAGAATAATAGGTATCTTCTTAGGTATATATATATCAAATAAGATAGGTAATCAATTTATACCTTTTTTTGAACCGTACATAGGTTACGAACCATTACTTTATGTATTTAGTTATTTTTCAGTTTTTTTAATTGTAGTTTTCATTATTGGTATTATTGCTTCATTAACTCAAAAATTTTTTGAATTCATTCTACTTGGTTGGCTTAATAAGATTTTAGGTTTACTGCTAGGCTTATTAAAAGGATTAATAATAGTTAGTCTAGTAATATTTACTTTAGAAAAATTTCCTCAAACCTTAAATACTTTTAAAAGATTAAATAATGATTCTTTTTTATTTCAAATATGCAATATCATAAAAAATAATTTTATTACAAACTTCGAATTTGATAAAAAAACTTCATCAGCAAAAACAAAATTAGAAAATTATCTTGATGACAAACCTTCAACTCCATAATAATTATGAATCAAATTAATCAGGTTCTAGATGATCTAGATTTTTATAAAATTCAAGAATGGATTAAAAATAATTGTCAAAGTGAAGAGGCAAAAGAAAATGCATTTAAATATTTTAAACTAAATCAACAACAAGCTGAAGAAAATATAAATTTAACACAAGAAATCCTTGACAGCTTTAATAGAAACGAAAAATGTATTAATCTAAAAGTTTCTAAAATAACTAATTGGATTTCTATCTTAATGGTAGATAACAGTACCCTATCTATAAATCAAATTAAAGAACTATATAACCTTTTAATTGTATCAAATGAATTAGTATCAATCAATAAAAATCCAAATTTTTTTTTATGGAAAAATTTTTTACAACAAATAACTCTATTAAAAAATGGTCAAAATAAAATAGAAAATATCTTTGATGAAAAATTTCAAATAAAAGATACAGCAAGTTCAGAATTAAAAATCATCAGAAAAAATATTAATAGAACTAAAACACAAATCAAAAAAAAAATTGATTCAATTTTAGTTAAATCAAAAAAAAATAATTGGCTATCTAATGACCAAATTGTTTGGAAAGATGATAAATCTTTGCTTGCATTTAATGCAACACATAAAAGGCAAATAAATGGTATAGTTCACAGTTACTCTGCCACTAAACAAACTGCATTTGTAGAGCCTATCGCAATAGTAGAATATAAAAATAACTTAGATATTTTATATCAAAATGAATTAAAAGAGATAAATAAAATTCTTTTGAAATTAACCAATTTTTTGTCACCTTATAAAAATAAACTGCAACGTAACTATAATCTTATAATAAAATTTGATCTACACACTTCTATGGCATTATTTGCTAAAAAATTCAATTGTTGTAAACCAGTTTTTAATAAAAATCAAATTAATATCATTGAAGCTAAAAATCCTAATTTATTAGTTTCAAATAAGAAAGTTGTTCCTTTGAATTGCAATCTAAATGATAATAGAGTCCTGATAATATCAGGTCCTAATGCTGGAGGAAAAACTGTAGCAATAAAAACAATCGGGTTGCTTGCTTTGATGTGTAAGCAAGGAATGCATCTACCTGCTGCAAAAGTAGTTATTCCATTTTTTAAAAATATATTAACAGATATTGGCGATAGACAATCAATTGAAAACGATTTATCAACATTTTCTGCTCACATAACTAATTTAAAGTATATTTTGGAATTAGCAAATCATGATACTTTAATCATTTTAGATGAACTTGGAACTGGTACTGAACCTGAACTAGGAACAGCAATATCTCAAGCTATTATTGAAGAATTCATTCAAAAAAAATCTTTTGTAATATCAACCACTCATATGAGTGCATTAAAACTTTGGGCTCAAGATAAAAAAGAGATTACAAATGGTGGTATGATTTTTAATAATGAAAAATTAAAACCATCATATCAATTACAACTTGGTTTGCCTGGTAACAGTTTTGCACTTGAGATTTCAAAAAGACTTGGATTAGATAAAAAAATTATATTAAGAGCAAAAAAAATTGTCGATAAAAACATATTAGATTTTGATAATATTGTGGAAAAAATAGAAAGAAAAAATCAACAGTTAAATAATTTAAAAATCAAATTAGAAGACAAAGAAAAATCTATAAATAAAAAAGAAAAAGAAATTTTAAAAAAAGAAAAAGAAATAAATCAAATATTTGATAATGCAAATGATATTTCTGCGGATAGAATAGAAAATGAAATTATCTCAAAAAGAAGAGAAATGGAAAATTTAATCTTTAATATAAAATCCAATAATGCATCAAAAGAAAGTATTAAGAAAGCAAAAAACATTATCAACAAAAATTTATCTAAAATTAATAAACAAAAATCTAAAAAAACAAAATCTAGTGAAAATAAATTCATCAAAGTTGGTGATTCTGTATCTATTTTGAATTTTAATACTAGTGGGACAGTAATTAAATTTTCTGATGATAAAAAAAGAGTTTATGTTGATGTAAAAGGTAAAAATTTCAAATTATCTATTAATGAAATTAAATTATTTAAAAATATTAAAAATCAATCAACAAAGAAAACTTTATCTAATTTCAGAATCAGTAAACCTAAGAGCTTCAAAATCGATTTAAGAGGAAGTCGAACAGATGAAGCTCTACAAAAAACCAGAACATTTCTTGACCAATCATTTATTTCAGGAATGAGTTTTGTTCACATAATTCACGGGAAAGGAACAGGAGCATTACAAAATGCTATTATTGAGGAGTTGAAAAATACATCATTCGTAAAAAATTATAATTTTGCAGATCTTGAAAGTGGTGGTACAGGTGTTACAATTGTTGAATTCAATATTTAAATTAATATTAATTTTTTCAGATTGTATTTGTTAATCTTTTCTTTATATTTAGCGACATATTAAATGAATCAAATTTTTAAAAATAATAGTTAAAATGGCAAGAATATCTGAACAAGTAATTGAACAAGTTAGAAGTAGTATAGATATTGTTGATATCATTGGTGAATATGTTCAGTTAACAAAAAGAGGTTATAACTTTTTTGGTCTATGTCCTTTTCATATGGAAAAAACACCTTCTTTTGCCGTGAATCCTAGTAAACAAATATATAAATGTTTTGGATGTGGTTCAGGAGGTGGAACAATAAATTTCGTAATGGAAATTGAAAAAATGGAATTTATTGAAGCAATAAAATTTCTGGCTGAAAAATATAATATTGAGGTTAACTTAGAAACAAAAAAGTCAAGTAAGTTTTTTTCTCAATTATTTGAAATACACAATTTAGCTGCAAATTTATATCAACAAAATTTAAAAACTCCAAAAGGTTTACAGATCATTAATTATTTGAATGAAAGAGGAATAAATAATGACACAATAAATGAATTCCAAATCGGATTAAGTTTAAATAAATGGTCTTCCCTACTTGATGAGACTCGTAAAAATAATTTCAAATCAGATGCATTAATTCAATCAGGTCTTTTTATAAATGGAGATAAAGGATATTATGACAGATTTAGAAATAGAATAATGTTTCCAATTAGCGATAGGAACAATAAAATTATCGCATTTGGTGGAAGAGTATTTGATAGTAATGATCCAGCTAAATACATAAATTCTTCTGAGACTCCAATTTATAACAAAAGCAAAGTTTTTTATGGACTATCTATTACAAAAGGTTTTCTATCAAAAGAAAATACTGCTATTGTAGTTGAAGGATATCTAGATTTAATACAATTATACCAGAATGACATAAAAAATGTCGTAGCAGTTTCAGGTACTTCATTAACTGATAGCCATGCTCTTGAATTAAATAAATACGTAAAAAATGTAAAAATAGCTTATGACGGTGATAACGCTGGTAAAAATGCAGCAATAAGAGCAGGATACGTTCTTTTAAAAAATGGTTTTTTCCCAGAAATTGTTGTTATTCCTGAAAATACAGACCCTGATGATTGGATTCAAAAAGAAGGACCGATCCCATTAAAAAACGCAATAGAAAATAGTATAAACTTATTCAAATTTCAGTACAAAAATACTGATGTCGATGATTCAAACCCAAATTCAATATCAAATTTAGTTAATGATATTTTAAGAGAAATATCAGATGTTGTTGATCCAGTCCATAAGGAATTATGTATTAGATCAATTGCAAAAGTAACAAAGTTAAATGAAAATACCTTATTTGAATCACTCAATAATATGAATTCAAAAAAATCTTTTAAAAAAAATTATGACGAAAAAAAGGAAAAAACTGATAATAATGATTTATCTAAATATAATTTATTAGAAGACGAACTGGTACAAATATGTTTTTCTAATGATTTTAAAACAAGATTATTCATATATGAAAATATGCAAACTGAGTGGATGATTTCAAAATCAATAAAAACAATTTTCAATGAAATATTTATTCATCTTCATTCTGAATATAAACCAGATATTAATGTTGTAATGGATGGAATAAAAGACGCTAATTTTAGACAAAAATTTGCAACATTAATATTTGATATAGATAAAAAAAATTTGTCAATAGATGCTGCAATTGAATGCCTAACAAGAATTGAAAAAAGTTTCCTTAAAAGAAAATTAAACTCTTTAAGAGAAAATCTCAATAAATTCAAATCAGATGAATTAAAATCAATATTAATTGAAATTAGCAATATTCAATCATCTCTTAATAATATTAAATTTAAATATGACAAGTTTAAAAAAAATTAAATATAGCTCATTATTTTGCTTATCTTTGATTATATCCTGTAATGATATTCAAACTACAATAAGTAATAATCCAAATTTAAATTTAGATTATAAATTAAACTTAAGCTCATCAAATAACGGACAAAATAAAGATTCAGTCAACATTCATTGG
>NZTO01000060.1 GCA_002703375.1 Fidelibacterota bacterium
GAGTCTTTGTACATTTTTAAATATACTTTAGGACTATTTTTATAGCCTATTTTAAACCAATTATAATTTTTGATTTTATATGATAAGTTTAATGAATAATTATACGATGACTTATTTTTTGATTGGAAATAATTAACAGTATTAAAATTTAAATCTAATTTAATAGGTACTGATTTCAGTTTTTTTGAATATTTTAAGGAATTACCAAGGATGTGAGAATCAAATGTATCTGAATCTCCTAAAATAGATATATTATTTGATGATTGATCCATTTCATATTTAGAAAAATTTAAAAAGTTACTGTTATAGCCTACTGTAGTTTTTAATATCAAATCATCNGGCAAATAAAATGTAAAAGNNANACTAAATGACAATAATATAATTTTTTTATTCATAGGGAGTATTTTTTAAAACCCTTAAATATACAGGGTTTGAAGATTCTANTAACTTAATTGAAAATGGTACATCTTTACTTTTAANTTGATAAATTTTTCCCTTAGTTGATTCTTGATCGTAAAAATCAACAACAAAACACTTTTGTCTATTATTTTCAAAAATCTCTAATTGATAGAAATTATTACTGNCNACATTATTTTNTTCAATTCTGCCATAGAATGATATATCTAAATTTGAATTTGGTCNAAATGACAATAAATTATTTTTTTCTATCTCAAAATAATTCCTTTTTTTATTATTAAATTGCAATTCCTCTACAATAATATCTTCATAAGGCAAAATCATTTCAGTTATACCCTCAGTGTTTTTAAACATTTTTTTAACAATTCTAATTAGAATAGGTTTACCTCTGTAGCTTGGAATTAATTTTAAATTATGTTCACCAGGAGGTAAATTTAATATAGTTTTACCTGCTTGCGTATAACCATGGCCTGGGTGTTCCTTTGAAAATAAATCATCTTTTTTATATTTTCTATGATTGATTTCTATGTCATCTAAATCATCATAAGATAAAATATATCCAAAATTATATTTTCGATTTGAAGATTCCGGGATTGCTCTTCTTGAAATTATTTCCAATCTGACTGGACCAGCAATTTGGTAATTCAAATCATCTTTATATAGTAAAAAGTATTCTCTCTCTTTTTCATTTAAAATTAAGCTTTCTTTATAATTAATTTCTTTGGGAACAAATGCTTTCCCAAATAATGATGTAAATAATATAAGTAAAAAATATTTATAATAAAGATTCTGATTCATGAGATGACATCCTCACCTTAATTTGTTTATTTGTAATCACACTAATACCAATGAGTATTGATAATGTTATGAATAAAGCTATGTAGGTATAAATCATATTATACCTTTGCTCCAAATAAATTGGTCCATTACCTAGATCGTAAAATTTATCCGGAAAAACTTTCAACTGATACTTCATTGCTAATTCGATTGTATCGTATAAATGAATAATTTTCACATCATTTATTAAAAATTCTTTAATGACACTATTACCAATTAAGTCACCAATATCATTTGAACTAGATACTCCATTTGGTATTAACTTAGCATTCACGGATTGACCAATGCTTGCAGCACCTCCTCCAATATTAATATATGCATCGTATTCATTGATTGATAATATTTTATTATATTCAGCTAGTCTTTTCTCAATAGCAATGGACAGCTTATTTGACTCCAAAAATTTAACTTTATTCCTATAAATTGCTTCCCATAAAAAATCTATTCCTTCAGATTTTAAACCTTTTGCCCTATCAGCAACACCTCCATATGAAGCTGCAATNGATTTTGATTTGATTATACCCTCNTCATATAATAATGTCTCCATATCCAACCAAGTAAAATACGGATCAGTAGCCCCCCATCTTGATGATCCGACTGATGATATTACTATTGGAGTAATATTCATTGCTTTGCAGGCAGTTAAAAAAGCAATGTTAAGCGCAGGAAAAGATCCTGTCATACCAACAGCGACAGTATCACCAGATTTAAGTTTTGATTCATAAAATAATTCTANAATCATAGCAGCTATATTTGGATTAATAGTTGTTTGTTTACTTCTCAAATTTGCTAATGAAGTTGTTATTAATGTNGTTGGTGGNCCAATTAATCCACTTAAAAAAGGATCATCTTCTTTATCTATAACAAAATTTTCTCTTAATGTTTGATATTCTCTAATAATATCAATAGATTCATTGAACAATTCTGCTGATTCAACTTTTTGTTCAAANCCTGAACTATACATNGGNGATCTTGAAGAAGATACCCAAAAAAATAACGACAAATTAATTAACGCTATTGCAAATAAAATCGGGACTCTTTGATTTANAGGNCTAAACATCAATTATTTTACCNTTCGTTAAGACAATAATTATTAATTGNACAATAGGNGANCTTATAAAAATTATTGTTATTGTTCTNATAACACCCTGTCTACTCATCCAGTTTGCAATCATTCCTGGTATAATAAAACCAATGCTGTATATTTTGTAGGCATAATTCTCAAAAAGAAAATTAGAAATAAAACTATTAAAAACTAAACCGAAAATAAAACCAAGGAGTAGTGACATAACCAATCTTCTTTTCCCATAGATAAACATAAACTTTGATGTTATTTCAACAATAAAAAAAACAATCAACGCTATACTAAATGTTATTATGACACTTAACGGATTATGAAGATGAAGAGCTATCCAGCCTGGAACTATAATACCACCTGCTGTTAAACCTATAATTTCAGTTAAAAGCAAACTTATTACCATGCCCAAACCTATTGATAACGCTACTATAAATTCGCTCATTATTTTTTTAATTCCTCAATAAAATCATCTCCCCAACCAACAATATTTCCAATACCCATAATGAAAAAATTATTATAGTTTTTCATATGATTAATAATAGTTTTTATTTGTTCAGATGACGAAAATATTTTGTATTCCACATTTAAATCTATATTATCTGGAATTAATTTTAAAATATTATCACCCCTNATTATCAATTTTTCTGGTTTTAATTTATCAAAACAAAGATCCAATAATTGATTTGTTCTATACAATCTATCCTCTCTTGTATTTAAAAAAATACATTTTTTNTTATCAGGAAACCTTTCAACCATCATATTCCATACCATAAAAGTTGAATGAGGATCATTAGCAGCAAAAGCATTAACAAAAAATATTCTGCTTTCTGAAGATTTAATATTAATAATTTCTAATGCTCCNGGATCTGGTTTTGTATGAATCATTCCATTTAGTGCAACATCTCTGTTTATTCCAACTTGCTCACATACCTTTAATGCCAAGGACACGTTTTCTGCGTGCTCTAAAAAAGGAAATTGTATCATATATTCTTTACTAACATCATTAGGTTTAGACTGATAAAAGGATGAATTCCTAGACACAGCTATAGTTTTTAGAGGACTCACTATTTTTTCTTCAGCTGTAATAAATTTCGAATTATAAGGTATCGTATTTGATAATGATAAAGCAATACTTTCTAAATCATATCCCATTTCATCCAAATGGTCTGGCCTAACATTAGTTATTACACCAATCGATGATCTCATCATTTTCTGTTCTGTCACCCATTGNTATTCAGGTTGGACAGCCATACATTCCATAACAATAGCTTTTGGTTTTTGCTTTGAAAATTCTTTTATTAATTTAATTTGCTCACCAATAGAAGCAGCTCTTATTCTGTGAATTATATGATCTTCTCCATTGCTATCAATTATTCTTGGAGCGGAACCAGTTGTTTTGGCTATTGTTTTAATTCCACCAGCTCTTAAACCGGCTGCAATCAATCTTGTGACACTTGATTTACCTCTAGCTCCATTTACATGAATTCTTATAGGTATGGAGGTTAATACAGATTGATGTTTATAAAACTCNATAACTCCATAAATAACAAAGGAAAGNAGTAAAAATAATAAAACAAAAATTTCCATTACTTTAAGATTTTAAAATAAAATTAATCTTCTAATATGGTGTTTATAACGCTTATTACATCAAGAATGTTTATTACTCCATCTTCATTAACATCAGCTAAAAACTGTTGGAGAGAATCTAACCCTTCAAAGTTTATGATATGATTGACCATATTGATAACATCTAAAATATTCAAAACTTCATCTTGATTAACATCACCCATCAAAATAGGCTGACCAGAGTCAGTAGTAATTAATATCGCATCACCACTAGACAAGGGCATTGCTGCAGTAGGATAAACATTATTGAAAGTGTATTGCAAGCCATCGTTACCTAGGTGATTTTCAATTCCAATTGTACAATATGCCCCATGAACAGGTGTATATTGAGTATAATCCCCAACAGAAGTATTATTAAAATCTTTATATTGAATCTTTATTTCACCATCACCAAAAGGTGGAACGCCATTGTCCATTAAAATAATTTGAAAAGTCTCAATTGAATTTGCATAATCTGTTCTCATACCCGACCACTCAATTATAAAATAACCATTTGATGGATCATAATAGTAGTATACTTGACCATTATTGCTTGTTCTCAAATCGTCCCAAAATGCAGCAACCATTTTTAAAGGTCCTCCAGCTCCAGGAATGGAATAATTTCTAAATGACTCCATTTCAGATTCACCAAATGCAATCCAACCATTTGTACAAACACTTACTTCATTGTAAGGTTCTCCATAAAAATAGAATGTAAATGGTAAATCTACAATAGATGTTGAACTAGAAAAATTTCCATCTCCGCTATCATTAAAATTCAAACTTGTACCAGAACCACCTAGATCAGGGTCAATTTCAATCCAATCATAAAATGGAGCTTGATCGTATCCAAGATCTCCAGAATCAAAAATATAATAACCATGATTATCAGGACCCAAAGGTTCAATTTGAGATACATTACCAACTTGAATTGGTAGAGGTTCAATTCTATCATAACCTAAATCTGAAACAAGTCCTAAATCTAATGTCAAAACACTACCGTTTATAATAGCATCATCTGATTGAATAACAAAGTTGTCATAACTAGCTATAGACTCTCCTGGATTAATAATATCCCAATATCCTATTCCATCGCTGATATTAAAATTTCCACCTTCATAAGTGATTGATCCAGTTATATCTTCTATTGATTTAAAACCATTATTTTTGAGGACTACTTCAACATTGACTGTTTCACCTGGGTTGAAAAGACCGTCACCACTGTAATTAATCTCATCTACGATCAAGAAAGGTCCTCTTACTTCAACTGGTATTAGACCACTCCAAGATTCAATATCATTACTTGAAATAATTAATTTCAAGCCTAATTCTTCAAGATCAATCGCAGATGATAAAATTTCTATTCTAAATGGATTAGAATTGATAGTTTCTTGTTGATTTATATCTCCATATTCAATATTATTTGTTATAATATTCACACTATTAGAACTTGACGTTAATGTAGCGCTGATATCATTTAAATCTGACGAACCAAAATTCTTTAAAGGTAGTACTAAATCAAATATTTCACCAGGATTTATAGTACCATCATTATCTCCGGATATTTGATCATATGAAACTTGAGAAAAATCTATATTTATCGATGCTACTTCATCCGATAAACTTATATTGTCTTGATAAGGAATAAAATCTTGCTTTGTAACCGTTAAAGTTATGCTACCTGGGCTGACATTGGTTAAATCAAAGGTTACGTTACCGTTCTCATCAGTTAATCGAGTTTGAAATATTGTTTCATTATCGTTTAAAAGTGTCACTCTGGCTTTTTTAATAGATAAACCTTCATCATTGGTTACACTAAATGTGGCAAAATTTGTACCATATGGAATGACAGATAGATGATCTACATTAAAATTTGATGGTGTATCTTTCCATAAATTTGTAGCAGGATCTCCCATTAAACTATGCCAATGAGTAAAGATGCTTACTCTATTATTGGGATCACTTGGATATGTTAAATATAAATGTAATTTTCCATAGTGTACTGCTAGACCAACTGACTCAGCTTTCATTGGGAATAATCCCCAGTAAATTCCCATATCAACTGCATTATTGAATGCTGTGTGCGTACCTAAGGTAGCAGTACTGATTGCTGCAACAGCACCCTTAGGATTTGATATAGTTCCAGCTCTCAAAAAATATTCAGATAAACAAGCATTGTCAGAAGCAAAACTTCCAGTTCCGCATGTAATAAATGAAGCAAAAGGCAACTTCCATCCATTGTTTGCAGCATCAATATTTCCATTGCCAAATCCACTTACGCCCCAATAACCTCTGTAATTGAAATATGCCACACCAGCTGCTAATTCATTTTGCATCCAAGAACCAAAACTTCCAGAATACTTGGTTCTGATATCATTAAAACCATAGGCTGTCATTGTTTCATCTATGTATTCATTGGTAATGATTGTTGACATTCCTGAACTTGATGGATCACCAACTAATGCAGCACCCTCATACCAATCTGTTCCTGTAGATGAAATATATGTTGCTTTTTCATAATGAATTATTTTGTTACAAATAACGTTTAATTCATTTGTGTTTCTTACAGATATTCTGCCTAAAAGAACATCACCCATTAAATCATTTCCATCAAGCTGTGAATAGGGATGATCTCCTTCTCCATTATAACCTGACCAATTTTCAAAATATGTAGGTATATCACTGTAAGATCCTCCATCATCACCTATCAATGTAACAAATTCTGGTTTTGGAATCCATGAATCATATGCATCTTGTATATAATTTTTAATACTTGAAGTACTTGTTCCAGTTTGACTTGTAGTTGCAGTATATACAATGTATCCTTTTTCTTTTCTCCATTGTAAAAGATCCTGAAAATAAGAATTATTTATTGCAGAACTACTACCAATATATAATATTGCTGGCTGCTGGTAATTAGGATTTTCATCTCTTTCATAATTAATTAAAAAACTATCATAAAGATTTTCAAAAGATTGAGAAATAGATATTTCATTTGTTTGATTAGCATTTCCAACTTGTTCAACTGTAATATCTACATCATTGAAAACTTCTAACTGTTGTAATTGTGGATAATATTTGAAAGGAACAAAACTTATTTGCATAAATTTAATATCCCTCATTGTCATATCGTCTGAAACAATTAAATTTTTGGCAGGATAGGGAATGTTTGACAAATAAAAATCAAGATTCTTATTGAAATTATTGTCTAATATTGCTTTATCTACCGATTGTTCAGGATAAATATTAATTCCCTCTAATATGTAAGAATCATTTATAACGTAAGTAACATTATATTCTATTCCATCGTATATCTGATAAAATGTTGAATATACTGGTAATTCAGGCATACCATCATTTAATAATGTACCGACATTGTTATCTTTAATTCTTACATGATTATCAATGTTTTCAAAATTTAATTCACCCAAAGAAAAGTGGATTGTATTATTACTTTTAGTAAAATCAAAAACCTCTGCTTGAACAAAAGTCAATACGCATAGTAGAGCTGTAAGTTTTTTCATAGGTAGCTTGTCCCAATTTAATTGTTATTCAAAAATACACTTCAAACAATATATTGAAAAGCAATTTTCTTTCTATTGCTTGTTTTGTATCAATATGTAATTTAAATAATATAAAATGATACACTTTGAAACAAAAAGCATAATTGTTATTTAATTATATTAATGATAAATTAGAGACTGACTTTAAGGCGAATTAATTTTTTTAAATTTTTTAAATAAGGAGAATAGTATTTTGAATTTAATAAAAAACAAAATGCGTGAAGGTTTTACATTGGTTGAAATTCTGATTGTTGTTGTTATCATAGGTATTCTTGCTACAATAGCAATTCCTGCATATTTTAGATATGTTGAGAGAGGATATGCTTCAGATGCCAAGGTTCAAATTAAAAATATTGCACAAAGTGCAGAAATTTTCTATCAAGAGCAACAAGATTGGCCTGCTGATTGGCAAGAAATGAATGCTCAGGGATATTTGGATATCAAAACCTCAACAACAAAAAAATGGGAATTTGATTGTAGCTGGCCTGATGTAGAAGGTGGTATGTTAAGTGGTGGTACAATAACTGCAACAAGTCTCCCTGATATGCCTGGTGGTGAAGGTAAATCACTAACCTTTAACTGGGAAGAAGGCACTTACACCGGCTATGGTCAAAAAGATCAAAGTCAATAAATAAAATGATCAAAGACTTACTTAGCTACGCTCTTGAGCAAAATGCATCTGATCTACATTTAAGTGTAGGATCAATTCCTATGGTAAGGATTGACGGAAAAATGAATAAGTTAAACTTACCAGAGATGACTCTTGACAAAATGGAATCTATTCGAGATGAAGTTTTGTCATCAGACCAGCTCAAAGCCTTCAAGGAAAGATTAGAATTAGACTTTTCTACAAAGCTGGATGATAAAGGGAGATTTAGAGTAAACTTTTTTTATCAAATTAACGGTATATCTGCTGTTTTCAGAGCTATCCCAAATGAAATTAAAAGTTCTACTGAATTAAATCTTCCTCCCATCATTAATCAGTTATCAATGATGGATAAAGGATTGATTCTTTTGACAGGACCAACTGGTTGTGGAAAGTCTACTACTCTTGCAGCAATGCTTGATAATGTGAACGAACAAAAAAATGCCCACATAATAACAGTTGAGGATCCAGTAGAGTACTATCACTCTTCTAAAAATTCTCTAATCAATCAACGTGAACTCGGTCAATCAACCCATAGTTTTGCAAATGCTCTTAAATCAGCGTTAAGAGAAGATCCAGATGTAATATTAGTTGGAGAGATGCGTGATTTAGAAACTATACAATTAGCTCTAACTGCTGCTGAAACGGGACATTTAGTTTTATCAACATTGCATACATCATCAGCTGTAAAAACGATAGATAGAATTATTGATGTTTTTCCTGCTGGTCAAAAAGACCAAATTCGATCAATGCTATCAGAAAGTTTGATTGCTGTAATAGCTCAAAAACTTTTACCAATTAAAAATAAAAAAGGTCGAGTTCCTGCTGGAGAAATCATGGTAGCTAATTCTGCAATTAAGAATTTAATTAGAGAAGACAAAATCTATCAAATTCCATCTGTAATTCAAGCTGGCGGTCAAGAAGGTATGCAAAGTTTAGATCAAGATCTACAAAGATTGTTAAGTATGGGTATGATTGAAAGAACTGCAGCTTTGGAAATAGCTGAAAATAAAGAATTGTTTGAAAAAGGAATCTTTTAAAAAGGTGTTTGTAAATCTAAAATCAGGCTTCACCTACGTCGAGCTTTTAACTGCCATTCTTATAACAGGCGTTGTCGCTAGCTTTATCTTAACGGGTATGGTTAACGCTAAAACTGCTCTTTATAAACTAAGGATCAAAGAACAAGCGTTTGATACCTTAAAAGGATATACTGATTTTTGGAAAGGTAGAATAGCCTCTAATGAAATTCCCTCAATAACAACCAATTGTATTAATTATTCTAACAATAATCTTCATAATGATTTTTACTGTTTGGATAAAGATATAGATGATAATTGTATTGTTGAAGCTGAAGCTTGCTACGATATAAAAATAGCTCAAACTGGAGTTTCTAGTGCTAAAAGAGCTGATTTGACTACTGAAATAAGATGGGAAGATGCTTATAGCAATAAAGACACTCTTTATTTTTACGTAACGCAAATAATATACTGATGAAATTTAAATCACATCCAGGATTCACCTTAATTGAGATGGTTACAACATTAATAATTGCATCTTCAATTTTCATTGGATTAATGAATATTACTGCAAATGTTACTAAAAATATTGAAAGAGATGCTTTATTTGAAGATATAAAACACTATTCAACCAATGTTATGGATATGATAACTTCAGACGTCAAAGATGCAGATAGTGTTAACATCAAATCATTATTTGGTAGTTGGCAAATTGACATCTACAATAAAAGCGTAGAAAACAATTCAGTTGTATGGAACTACGAAAGTTATAGAGAAAATAATCAATATGGAATGACTTATAATGATGAACCAATACTATCATCAGGATTCAATCTATTTGATAATGATAAATATGAAGTTGTATTCAATTTTACGCCAAAATGTACTGGAAGAAGTGCAAATCAAGTTCTTGGATTTTCTGACACTGGAAATAATATATTAAGAACAAATTATTTTGAAATTAATTTTGATGTTTCAGTTAAACTCTTATCAAATGATGATCAAAGAATCATTAAAAGAATGAATTTTAATGATAGAGTTTTCTCTCAAAATATGTATTTGAGGTCAATATAGAATGATTATTCCTGATATAAAAAAAGGTTTTGCATTGCCAATATCAATTATATTTATTGGAGTAAGTACTGGACTAGTATTGTCCTATTTTTTATGGATTAATAATAAAAATTTAAATTTGAAGTACAGAATTGCAGTTACTCAAGCTTTGTACAATGCTGAAACAGGTATTGCTGAAAGCGCACTACCTGTTTTGTATAGTGCTACTCTAACTCAAGATACTACTCTTGATGGAAGTCTTGTAAATTCTGAAAAATATGAAAATAAGTATTTTGGTAATTATGAAGATCATCAAGTATGGTTTAGCGATGATGGTGATAGAAATGCTACTGTAACAGGGGTATACTCCTACAAAAATTTTGGTAATATCCTTACAGTTTCAAGAGAAGTAACACTCAAAGGTCAACCTGAAACATTAGGAAAATATATGTATCTAACAGATTCAGAAAAAGCTGGTGGTGCACCATTTACATTTGATCCTGGTAGCCCTCCAGTTAGAAGATCAGTTAATTTTTATGCTGGAGATGCTTTAGAAGGTGTTATTCAATCAAATTCACAAATTGTGACATCCTCATTTACGGGTTGTCCAGACTTTAATGGAGCTCAACTACTTTTTACAGAAAATATTCCGCAAATAGATTTAAACGGATCCTGTTACAGTTTCAGTCAATTGTTTGGCGGTTCTCAAAATGTTGATACAATGACTGTGCCACCAGTCAAACTACCACCCACTGGTTATGAAATTCTAAAAAATAATGCTACTTTAATTTATGATGCTGGATCAAAAATTGGTACTGGTATAAAAGACACTTTAGTTATGACAGATATTGAATTTAAAGATAACGGTTCTGTTAGAGTAAAACAATGGTGGTATTTAATGCCTCCACATCTCAAGCCTGGACTCGGCCTAAGTGACTTTGTGCTTCCTGGACCGGAAGATCTTGACGGTAATTTTGGTCCAAATGCTGATGGAGAAATTTTTTACGATGATGATAACGATGGTATTTGGGATGCTAATGATGATGAAATTACGTCCGCTTGTATAAGTAATATTAAGAACTGTAGAGCCTACAATGATTCATTAAAATCATATCATTCAAGATCAAATCATACTGGTGATGAAAGTCCACTTTTAAATCATGTTAGAGGACAACATGGAATGAGCCATTTTGATTTTCAACCCTTAGATAATCTTGGCAATGTTGATAATGAATCATTATTGCTTGATGAAGAACGATTTCTAAATAAACCCACAGTAATCTATGTTAAGGATGGTCCAGTAAGAGTTCATGGTACTTATAAAGGTCGATATACTGTTGTAACTGACGAATTTACTACATATAAAAGACATGCAAGTAGAGGATTGCTTGCTGAGATTGATACTTTATGGAACAACATATGGATAACAAATGATCTCATTAATAAAGATTCACAGACATTGGGATATGTAGGAAACTTGCAAAATCAACAACCTGAGGCTGATTGTGATGTTAAATACACAGATAATATTATGGGATTAGTTTCAGGAGCAAATGTAATTATTGCAAATACTCGGGCTAATGGAGCTCGAAATAGTACCTTTGGAACACACATATCAATAAATGCTGGTATAATTGCTCTGAATGAATCATTTGTAGCACACTATTTTCAAAATACAACAAACGTAACAGCAAATCATGGAGATTATGATGGCGATTTTGCACCAGAAAGTTCATCTCAACCACCTTGGGGTGATGATAGAGGAATAAGTATTTTTGGTACTAATAATACAAATACTGATTCAAGAGGTACTATTTATTTATGGGGTAGTATCGTACAAAAATATAGAGGTTATGTAAGAAGAAGTGATGCACCATATTACACAGGTGAAATAGGTTACGATAAAAGTTATCATTATGATGAAAATTTACTTTGTGATCCACCACCTTTTTATCCTGCAATTGAATATGATAATGGTACAAATGAAATTAATATATCACTACAAAGTATGAAACAAACATCGGGAGATTAAAATGGGTTTAGGTATAGATTTTGGTTACGCAAATTTAAAAATGGTTGAATTAGAAAAAAACAATGGACTTGTTTCTTTAAAAAATATCGGCATCAAAAACATTTATGATGACTTAAATAGATTTGATCCTGAAAATATAACTAAAGCTCAATGGGTTAGTGCTATTCAAAATTTAAGTAATGAGTTTAATTTACAGCCTAAAAAATTAAAAAATGTAATATCATCTATGTCAGGATCCAATATTGCTATACAACAACTTACTACATTAGAAATGGGCAAAGAAGAACTTGAACAATCATTAGAATTTGAAGCAAAAAAACATATTCCCCTTGATGGAACTGAAGCTATAATTGACTATCATATTATGGGTCAGGATCCAAATGAAATTGATAAAGTAAATATAATTCTTGTAGCAACTACTAAAAATACTGTCAATCAACATAATCAAATACTACTTGATTCTGGTTATAAATCAAATATTTATGATGCAGATCCNATNGCTCTTGTAAATTGNTTNANTCATAATTATGATCANAATGANGANGGNGCAGATGTNATNTTNAATGTNGGNAATCAAAGTTCNACNNTNGTAGTNNANGGAAANACACTTCCNTTTTTNACAAGAGAAATAAATGTNGCAGGNTATCATTTTAATAAATANNTAATGGAAAAAAATTCTTCNGATTATGAAACNGCNGANAATTTNAAAATCAATAATGGTCTTAGANANCAANNCNGAAANNANTGGNGAAGGAAATGAATCNACAGATTCATTGAATCTGCAAATNGCAGAAAAGTCTATACTTGCAAATCTAACTGATGAAATAAGAAAAACATTGAGATTTTATGTTAAATCAAANAATCAAGTATTTTTCAATAAATTTTATTTATCGGGCGGCTCAGCAATGTTACCAGGTTTACAAAAATTTATTGCAGATAATTTAAACGTTGATGTTGATATATTAAACCCATTTCAAAAAGTTTCCTCTTCAAATGTTATTGAAAATCCACCACAATATGCTATTTCAATAGGATTAGCTCTGCATAGTCTGGAGGTAAAATAAATGAATAAATTTATTTTTATAAACTTAAATCAAACAGTTAGTCGTGCAGAATTGTCTGCTATAAAAGAAGAGAAGCAAAGATGGATTTTATTTGGATCAATTGCATTCATTTTTACTTTNCTACTAGGTTGGTTTATTTCAATTAATCTAAGTTTAAGTAAACTCATAGAATCAAGAGAAAATACAATTACTGACATCATTGAAAAAACAAATACACTAAAAAAAGATGGACAAATTAATCTTGCAAAATCTGATATCGAATCTCTTTATACCATTGAAGAAGAACGAATAATATGGTCTAAAAAACTNAAAGAATTGGCAAGAGTTATTCCTGATGATATGACTATTATAAATGTACATTACAAACAAAAAAGATTAGTAGTCTCAGCTATTGCAAGGTTGTACCCTGATGTAAAAGCATTTACAATCATAGAAAAATTCATCGATGTTCTTGAAAGTAACCCTGAATTTTCTAATGATTTTTCATCAACAGANCTAAAAAGATCTCAGTTAGATAAATCACAAGGTCAAGAATTTTTATTTTTTGAAATTGAATTAAAGCTAAACAAAAAAACAAAAAAATCAAAAAAAAATAAAAGAACATAAATATTATGCAAAGAAATATCATACTAGTTACCATTATATTCATTTTTTCTATTTCAATTTGGCTAGGAGAAACTTTTTTATTTTCTCACAAGCCTGATAAAATATATGATTTAGAGGGCGAGCAAAAAGTTGTAAATGAAAAATTTATTACAGCTCAAATTTTATCTCAAAGTTTGGATAGAGTATACCAGGTTTTTAAGCAAAATTTAAATGTAAATAGAAAAATCAATAAATCTCACGAAAAAATGCCTTTTTTAAATGATCTTACTGATATTTTACATAAACTAAATATCAAAGATCCCTTAANTATGAGACCNCTCAGTAATGATNGAAGAAAAAATAAAACTATAAGCTCCTACTACATTGAAATTGAGTGTTCATATGAAAAACTTGGTAAATTTATAACTGAATTAGAAAAGAGTGATCGTCTTATTGAAATAATAGAATTTGAAATTGTAAATGGCTATGAAAGAGTAACAAATACTAATCAACTAAATAGGCTTCCTGATCAAATAGTAAAGCTTGAGCTTGCAACTATATCTTTAAACAAAATGAAAAGTTAAGGTAAAATATGGATAAACGAACAATATTTATGTGGAATGCTTCACTCGCCATATCATTTTTAATGATTTTATTTTACTCATATAAAATATATAAGTACAATGATCAAAAAAATAGGCTGTGGAATACGTATTTGAATGATGAAATAGGAACAGATGATAAATTNCAAAAAAAAGTTAATGATCTTGAAGATACTTACCAAAATAGAAAAAAATTTAAGTTCAGAATGAAAAAAAATCCAGTTGATCTTTCCAATGTNATTAATTTTGAAGGAATAGATTTCAACTTTGGTGGTAGTAGTTTAAAATCCATCAAACTATTGCATATAACACAAACTGAAAATTCAATACCAAGAGCCACTGTTAAGTTTAAGAATAATTATCACAATCTTTTTGAAGGTGATACACTTGGCGGTGGTAAAGTAATGCTCGTAACAAAAACAGAAATGAAATATAAAAAAGATGATGAAATATATTCATTTTCTGTTAAACCAAATGCAATTCAAAATTAAATAATTAAATGGAAAGATTAACAAAATGAAAATAATTATATTGACTCTAGTACTTCTGACAAACAATTTATTTGCTGATGGCATTATAGATCCCATGTCAGGTCTAATCAAAGCTGAAGAATTACCTAAAAATATTTTAACATCGAATGATAATGACGAATCACTTCCAAAGATTAATATTCATGCTGTCGACACATACTTACCTGCACTTTTACAAATGCTCGCAGAACAAAGTGGATACAATATTGTCACAGGTCCCAATGTTAATGAAAAAGATAAATTAACAATTCATATTGAAGATGTACCAATTGACCAAGCTATTAATATGGTAGTTAGAGCATCGGGGCTAAGTTATGAAATATTAGGAAATTCAATTTTAGTTGCTAGTCAAGAAAAATTAACTGAAGACGTGGGAATAACTCCTCAAGTTATTACTCTTCAATATGCAAACGCAGAAGAAGTTTCAAGTTTATTAATGAATATTACAGATCAAATAACAGTTGATAGAGCTGGTAATAAGCTCCTTATAAATGCTAGTCCTAAAAAAATTGCTGAAATACAATCAATTATTGAAAAAATTGATGTTCCTGCTGTCCAAATCATGCTTGAAGCTAAATTAATTGAAGTTACATTATCTGAGGAGGATAAAAATGGAATTGATTGGGCTAAACTATCTCAATTTCAATTAATCTTAGCTGAGTCAGGAATGCCATTAGATCTAGGAAATGGCGCCACTACAGGCTCCCTACTACCAGGTAGTTCTTTTGAAATGGATGACCAAGGTAATGTTTTAGAAACATTGGAAGGACAAACTTTAGGGCAATTACCAGAATCAATGACTTTNCAAAGACTTAGCGGTGAAAATGATTTTGGATTAAGTAGACAACTCACTGCATTCGACATAACATTAGATTTATTGCTGAAAAATAATAAGGCAAGTGTTTTAGCCAANTCACAAGTTGTCACACTTAATGGTCACTCTGCAACAATCAGAATGGTAGATATAGTACCCTATATTTTATCAAGCGGCGGTGTAGGAGGACAAGTTCAAGTACAAAGAACAGAAGTGGGTGTAAAACTTGATATAACACCAACAGTTAATACTGATGGTTTCATAACTACAACTGTTACTCCTGAAGTTAGTAGCATATATGATTTTATTGGACCAGATAGAAACATTCCATGGGAGAAAAAACGTGTTACTACTACTACAGTAAGAAGTCAAGATGGAGAGTCAATAATTATTGGTGGTCTTTTAAATGGAAGTAAAATAAATGTTCAAAGTAAAGTACCTTTATTGTGGCGTATACCTTGGGGAATTGGACAAAGATTTTTCACACATACGTCTCAGATTACATCAACAACAGATNTAATAATTCAAATTACACCAAAGATTGTAAAAGATAATTATACAAAAATTAAAAAATCAGAAATACATTTAGAAACAGAACAAATTTTTGAAGATTTTGGTAATTTTAACCAAGAAGATAGTGAGGAAAAAAATGATGATAAATAAATATTTTTCAAATTTAATAAAAATAAGTTTAGCTTGTTTAATTTTAATTTTAAGTTGCGATGAACAGTCGCCTACAAGCGTACAAAATTTTTTCACTCTAGATCTAAATGTTTCAGAAACTGAAATATATTCTGATAATGAAGCCGATACACAACAATATGCCAATTCAACTGTTGTAGCTACTTTGAAAGATAGTGATGGTGCAGGTGTATCAGGAAAATCAATCAAATTTATTTACGAATACCAAAATGTGNATGAACAACCTGCAGAAGGCGGTGGTTTTCAATCAACACCAGTCCTAACAGATGCTAATGGAAGAGCGGAAACTGTTTTTCTTGATGGAGGTTTTCCAGGTATGGTAACAATTTCAGCAAGATTTGATGAATCTTCTTGGGTAGTAGATGAAAATTCATCTTATCCCCCATCAAAAGTCATTCAGGTATTACCTCTTGATGCTTTAGTAAGTAAAATAGATGTCACAACAGAAGGTACACAAGTCATGGACATTTTACAATCAGGTGAAAACTACTCAAAATTAATTACAGCTAGTGCTCTTGATTCAAATAATACACCTATTGCAAACGTTGCGCTTAATTTTTCATTAATTGATTCCAGCGGTTTTAATCTTGTAGGAAGTATATCTCCACCTCAAGCATCTACTGATAATAATGGTCAAGCACAAGCTACATACCAAGTTAATTCATCATCTAGTGGATATCAAGACGGTTTTATTTTCATACAAGTTGAAGCTGAAAATGGAACTAATTATGGACTTTCACCAGGTTCAATACAATTATATCTTAATTCTAATACGACTCCTCCGCAAGATAAAGTGGAAACACTGACATTAGATGCCAGTCCTGAAATCATAATCATTGAATCATCTAACCTTGACTCTACCTATACAATTGATTTAAAAGCAATCGCTAAAGATGATGAAGGCTTATCAGTNCCTAATGTTCCAATTAGTATAATTAATACAACTGATGGAATTGGTACATTGCAGATAACAGAAACATTAACTGATATCAATGGTGAAATAAATGCTGTTTTTGAAGTTGATGCGGAAGAGGTGACAGAAGAAGTTGAAATTTCATTTGAAGCATCAATAACAAGTACTACCTCTGATAGTATACTACACCAATCTACCCAACCAGTTACTCTTATAACTGATGAAGATTATAATATTAATCAAGTACAAGGTTTATATGTTTGGGTTGTTGGAGATGAAACAATAGTTGATAATAATATTATTGAATATGAATATACTGTGAATGCCAGAGTTTTAAATGAATTTGGTGGTCCTGTTGGTGACATCCCTGTTCAATTTTCAAAAAGCATCTCATCACCAGGATATTTAGCACCAACTACTAGTACTTCAGATTCTACAGGATTAGCTTCTTCAATTTATTATGCAAATAGTGAAAGTTTTTCTTCGAATGATCAAGTTGAAGTAACAATAAATGTAGGTATTGGTAACCCGGATTTAGATACATCTTTCCCAATAACTTTAGGTATACAAGGTAATGCTAACCCTGAACTTGATGTTACCCAATTTGAATTCTTTCCTGATGTGAGTTCTGTAAATGTAATCTTACAAGAACAAACAACCATAAGTGTTATTGCAAAAAACAGCAGTGGTGTTGGCGTTGCAAATGTACCAGTAAGATTTGAATTATCTTTATTGTCAAGAGATTCAAATGGATTCATTAGTTCTCCACTATCATACACCTGTTGTACTGGAAATGAAAGTGAAGAGGACTCAACTTTTGTTGGTCAAAATGGTGTTGCAGAAGT
>NZTO01000061.1 GCA_002703375.1 Fidelibacterota bacterium
AGGACAGTGCGGGTCATACGGTATCTGCAGGTTTATACATATACAGTTTAAAATCTGATCAAGTTACGGTAACACGTAAGATGGTAATGATGAAATAAATACAAAATAGTAAAAAATATTGTGTTAAATTAAGAAGCCCCCTATTGGGGCTTCTTTATTACAGAGTGTTACATTATACTAGTTTGGAAAAACTTTAAATGTAAAATAACTTGGAAAGTAATTTATATTAAAAAAATTTATAGTTATTATTTACAAATTTTATGACGAAACGAAAGGTACAATAATGAAATATATTCAATCTTTATTAACAAGCTTTTTAATATCAAGTTTTATATTTTCTCAAGTTGATTTATCAATTGAAAATGTAACTGATAATAGTCTTGATGTTGTTATGTCAAATAGTGTTGATGTTGGTGGGTTCCAGTTTGGCCTGGATGGTGTTTCTATAACCGGCGCATCTGGTGGTAGTGCAACATCTAATGGTTTCACATTGTCAACTAATTCATCTCTTGTTTTAGGTTTCTCTTTAACTGGCGGCACAATTCCTTCAGGATCCGGAACTTTGGTTAATGTAGCATACAGTGGAACACCAGAGGAAATTTGTTTGGCTGGGGTAGTTTTATCAGATCAGTCAGGTAGTTCTTTAGATGTAAATGTCGGTGATTGTTGGTCAGCTCCTGAGATCATATCAGGCTGTACTGATTCCAATGCATGTAATTTTAATGAAGAAGCAGAAGTTGATGATGGTAGTTGCTCTTACACAGAAGATTGCGAAGGAATTTGTGGAGGTAATGCTGTAATAGATGATTGCGGTGTTTGTAATGGAAATAATTTAGATCAAGACTGTTCTGGTACTTGTTTTGGAGATGCTGTCTTAGATTGTGAAGGTATTTGTAATGGTGGTGCAGTCGAAGATGTTTGTGGAGAATGTAATGGAACTGCAACAGATACAACTGAATGTATCCAGGAAGGTTTTAGCGTAGGTTTTGGGAATGTAAGTCCAAGCTCTGGAGAGTTAAGCATTGTTATGAATAATGAATTTCCTATCTCTGGTTTTCAATTTAGTCTTGATGGTGTTAATGTAACAGGAGCATCAGGTGGTAGTGCTGAGGCAAGTGGATTTACTTTGTCAACAAGTAGTACTACAATACTTGGATTTTCATTAACAGGTGCTACAATTTCTCCAAGTAATGACGTACTTGTTAATGTAACCTTTAGTAACCCTGATGAAGAAATTTGTTTAAATGATGTAGTATTATCTGATCCAAACGGTAATGCGTATGATGTTGAAGTTGGAGAATGTTACTCTACTGTTTATGGTTGCACTGATTCTAGTGCATGTAATTATAACCCTGATGCAGAAGAAGATGATGGAAGCTGTGCATTCATTGAAGATTGTTTTGGTGAATGTGGTGGTGACGCTGTAATCGATGAGTGCGGTGAATGTGGGGGAACTGGTCCAGAGCAATTCTATGATTGTGATGGTAATTTTATAGGCGCGTTTGTTCAAATTGTACATAACTCAGCTAGCCCTATTGTAGATATATATTTAGATGGTGGGCTTGCAATTCAAGCTTTTGAATACAGAACAGCAACACCGGTTCTTACATTATCAACTTCGTTTACTGTTGGCATTGCACCAGCTGGTAGTGATGTGATTGCTGAATTCCCATTCTCTTTAGAGGCAGGTGGTTCATATGCTGTTGTTGCTACAGGTTTATTAGGAGATGAGAATACACCTTTTGATCTTGCGGCAACAGGTACTACATTTGGATCTTCAAGTTCTGATGTTGTGGGATTAGAAATATATCACGGTTCAACTGATGCACCTGCAGTTGATATTCTAGCAGATGTAAATGCTGGTACCATATTATTATCAAACTTTTCATATGGTAGTTTTTCTGGCTTTGTTGAAGTACCTGCAGCTAATTATAGTTTGGGTGTTGCACCAACAGGCGGTGACGCTATAGCAGCTTTCACAGCTCCATTATCAGGTCTTGGTGGAGGAAGCGCCATTGTTTTTGCTTCAGGTTTTTTATCTGCAGATCCAGCATTCGGTTTGTTTGCAGCTTTGAATGATGGAAGTGTTTTGGCCCTTCCTGCATTGGATCAAGACTGTGCAGGTCAGTGGGATGGAGACGCTGTTGTAGACTGTGCTGGTGAATGTAATGGAGATGCTGTTGTAGACTGTGCTGGTGAATGTAATGGAGATGCTGTAGAGGATATTTGTGGTGAATGTAATGGAGATGCAACCGATCCTTCTGAATGTATTCAAGAAGGTTTTAGTTTAAGTTTTGGCAATGTAAGTCCTAGTTCTGGTACTTTAAATATTGAAATGAATAATGAATTTGATGTTGCTGGATTTCAATTTGATATTGATGGAATTGATATTACTGGTGTTTCGGGAGGAAGTGCAGAATCAAACGGATTTAACCTTTCTACTGGAGGCAATACAATTCTTGGATTTTCATTAACTGGTGCTACTATACCACCAAGTAATGGTACTTTGGTAGAAGTCACTTTTAATAATCCATCAGAAGAAATTTGTTTATTAAATGTTGTTTTATCTGATCCTAATGGCGCACAGCTTGAGGTTGAGGTAGGTGATTGTTATTCAGCAGTTTATGGTTGTACTGATTCGTCAGCTTGTAATTATAATCCTGAAGCTGAAGAAGATGATGGTAGCTGTGCATATACAGAAGATTGTTTAGGTGATTGTGGTGGAGAAGCAGTGATTGATGATTGTGGAGTATGTGATGGAAATAACGTTGATCAGGATTGTTTTGGAGATTGTTTCGGAAATGCTATAGAAGATTTAGCAGGTGAATGTTGTTATGACATAGATCTCGATGTTTGTGGTGATTGTTATGGTGATGCCACTGAACCTTCAGAATGCGTTCAAGATGGTTTTAGCTTAAGTTTAGGTAATGTTGATCTTGATTCTGGAACTTTAAGTGTACTAATGAATAATGAGTTTGATGTTGCAGGATTTCAATTCGATGTTACTGGTTTATCAATTAACGATGTTTATGGAGGAAGTTCAGAAGCAAGTAATTTTACTGTATCAAGCGGTGCCAGCACTGTAGTGGGATTCTCATTGACTGGTTCTACAATACCTCCAAGTAATGGATCGCTTATAAACGTAAGTTTTTCTAATCCAGGTAATGTTTTTTGTTTAGAGAATGTAATACTTTCTGATACAAATGGTGAAGCCTATGATGTTGAAGTAGGTGATTGTTTTGATGGTTTTGGTTGTACTGATAATAGCGCTTGTAATTATGACCCTGATGCGGTAGTTGATGATGGAAGCTGTGAATATGAAGAAGATTGTTTAGGTAATTGTGGTGGAGATGCTGTTATTGATGATTGCGGAGTATGTGATGGTAATAACGCCGATCAAGACTGTGCTGGAGATTGTTTTGGAGATGCTTTGGTAGATTACTTTGGTAATTGTTGTTATGATTCTGATTTAGATGTTTGTGGTGAATGTTTTGGTGAGGCATCTGATATATCAGAATGTGGATGTGATGGTCCTACTACCTTATCATTAGGAAGCGCATCAGTTAATGCGGGTGATATTTTTGATGTAGACCTAAGTTTATGTAATGATGACCTAGTTGCAGGTTTTGAGGTTAATGTTCAAGATTCTCCTGGCCAATTAGATGCAGTTGATGTTGTCCCAACAGACAGATTATCAGGATTTACAATATCCTGGAATCCTCAACCTGATGGTTCATTTACAATGGTAGCATTTAGTTTATCTGGTGATCAAATTGCTCCTGGTACAGGTCCACTGGCATATATAACTTATCAATCAACAAGTATTTATGAATCATCAATTACACTAGATTTTACATATTCAGTTTTAGCTGATGATACTGCAAGTGAAATACCACATGTTACTGAAAGTGGTAATGTATTAGTTTCTGGTGAAGAGCCACCACCAGAACCACCTTTACCTCCAACTGGTGTCGCTGCTTTGGCAGATGATAGTCAAGTTTCTTTGAATTGGAATGCCTCGTTTAACACTGACTATTACAATATTTATAGAGAAGAGGGTTCTGCAGGTGGATCAGCTAATTACAACTTAACAATTGATGGTGGAACCTGGCAGTCTGAAATTTCTTGGGAACTTGAACTATTGGGAACAGGTGTTGTCGCGTCAGGAGGTTGTCCTTATTCATCTTCGTTAGAACTTCAAAGCGGAACTTATGTAATGAAAATGTCTGACAGCTGGGGAGATGGATGGAATGGAAATGTATTTGTTTTTACAAATGATAGTGGACAAACAGTAGCTTCAGGTACATTAGATAATGGTGATTATGGTGAAATTACATTTACGCTGGGTGATGACAATGGCGGCGGCGGTGGAGATGGTAACATCGGTGATTCCTGTAATGGATGTACATCAGGAGATTGTTTATATGATTGTCAGCTTCAATGCGTTGATTCGGCAACCGTAGATTCTTGGTTGGGAGATGGTTCTTGTGATGATGGATCATTCGGAATTTATTTAGATTGTGATGAATTTAATAATGATGCAGGTGACTGCGATGGCGGCGGCGGTGGAGGAGATCTATCTTGCGTAGGTAATTGTGATAACCAAGCTCCAGGAGGTTGCTATTGCGATGCTGCTTGTGTTCAATTTGGAGATTGTTGTGATGATGCTTGTTCAGAATGTGGATATTGTGGAAGACAAATGACAGAACTATATAATAGTACTCACAATGAACTTGGTCAAAGAATTGATGCACACGGTAATGTCATTAGACAGTTTACAATTAATCATCCAGTAAAAGAATATTATTCTATTACAACCAGCAGAGAATTTGAATTAATTGGATCGGTTGATGCCACTGATTATTTAGATTTAGAAGTTTTAAATGGAACAGAATACTGTTATTATGTTACAGCTGTAAATGTGGCAGGAGAGTCTGGAGAATCTGCAACTGTTTGCGCTACCCCAGAAGGTCCACCACCACCACCAGCATTAGATCCACCAACTGGGTTGACTGCAGAAGGTGAATTTGGTAACATTTATATAGACTGGGATTCACCTGAAGGTGGCGGCGGCGGTCCTGGAGGAGATCCTGGAGAAGTTGTTGTAGAAATATTTACTGATCAATACCCCACTGAAACATCTTGGTCAATTACAAGTTCATCAGGTCAAGTTGTTGGTGGTATTAATGAAGGTGAATTACAAGTTCCTGAAAATCTTGAAAGCTGGAGTGTCCTTTTGGATGCAGGTTCCTATACATTTACTATTAATGATTCTTGGGGAGATGGTATTTGCTGTGGTTATGGTTATGGATATTATAATTTATATGTTGATGGCACATTGGTTGGATCAGGTGGTGAATTTGGTTCTCAAGAAAGTATTGATTTTAATACTTCTGGATTTGTTTCATCAATAACGACAGGTTTTTATGCTGAGCCACATGGTTATGCTAAAGGAGAAGTTATTGATAATATTGATGATTTGGTAGTTGAATATTCTACAANAGAGTTTTCTTCTAGAGATTTGTTAGGTTATAATGTTTTCAGNGATGGTAGTTTCATTGCTACTACTGAGGCCACAGAATATAATGATAGTGATGTTGCTTTGGGTGTTCAATATTGTTATACTGTCACAGCTGTTTACGATGAGGGTGAATCTGAAGAATCTAACCAAGATTGTGCCACAGCTATTGATCCTGGAAGTGTTGTACAGTTAAGTCTTACAAATGGATTTACTGATGTAGGCGATACTGATGATATTGATGTATTGATGAATAATGATGATCCTGTTGCTGGATTTCAATTTACTGTTGATTTTGATCCAAATATTGCATCTGTTATAAATGTTGAAACAACAGCAAGAACAGAAGGTTTTACAGTTTCAGAAAATAATGGAATTATTGTAGGATTTAGTCTTACAGGTGCAACTATNACACCTGGTGATGGATCAATTTTAAATATTACTGTTGGAGGTGATCAACCAGGNAATGCTGAATCTTGTTTAGAAGATNTTGTATTATCTGATACTAATGGTAGCTCTATGTTAAATAATTCAAGTTGTGGAAGCTTTAATGTAGACGACATTCCACCACCAGATGCTATTGATCTTGTTGTTGATAATGCAACTTTATCTATGGNCACANCAGCATCATTTGGAATCAGTATGTCGAACGATGTTCCTGTTGGTGGTTTCCAATTCAATTTGAGTATTGATCCAGATATTGCTACAATTCTTTCNGTTGAAACAACAGCAAGAACTGAAGGATTTACAATATCTGAAGGGAATGGTACAATTCTAGGATTTAGTTTAACTGGAGCTAGTATCNTGCCAGGAGATGGAGATATTGTNACAATCACTGCTAACGGCGANCAAGTGGGTACNGCNTCAAGTTGTTTATCTTCAGTTGTTTTATCAGATCCATTGGGTGGAGCACTTCCTGTAGATGCTGATTGTGGTATATTTACAGTTCAAGAGGGCGATGTGACTCCATCACCTTTCAATGTTAGTGCAATAGGAGGTGATAATCAGATTGAAATAAATTGGGATTGGGATCAGCCGGTTTTATCTTGGGATAACAACAATTCAGATTCTAGAGAGACAGTTAATATATCCATAAGCTATGTTGATGATTCTACAGTAGAAATTGAAATGGAAAACTCAGTACCTGTCGCTGGATTCCAAATGACGATGGATTCTGATATAACTGGTTTTTCTGTAACAGGTGCAGGAGGTGGNAGAGCAGGTGATGCTGGTTTTACAATGTCAACAAATGCTTCTGGTACCGTATTAGGGTTTAGTTTAACTGGTGCAACTATATCTGAAGGAAATGGAACATTAGTTTTCATTGACGTTTCTATGGATGGTCAAGATGGTTGTGTAGAAATAGTAAATCCTGTGTTCTCAGATGCNTCAGGAGCAGCTATAGATNTTGGTTCTGGTGAAGCTTATTGTATAGGAGAAATACCGCCAACATATGGATGTAATGACCCTGAGGCAGACAACTATGATTCAAATGCAGATGGCTGCTCTGATGATCCTAATGATTTCAGTTGTTGTATATATCCAGAATGTTGTGATGACCCAACAGCTCTGAACTATGACTCATCATGTAATGATGGTTGTTCTGACTGTTGTATTTTCCCAGATGAGGTATCATTTAATGTTTACAGAGATGGAAGTTTGTATGCAGCTGATTTAGAAACATTTGGATATAACGACACAGGTTTAGATTTCGATGAGACGCATTGTTATTCTGTTACAGCAGTGCTTAATAATATGGAATCAAATCAATCAGAAGAGGCTTGTGCAACAACAAATTCTGAGCCTGAAATTGAGCCAGTTAATTTCATCGTCAATATTGATGAAACGGGTGTTAGTCAATTAGTTATTATAGAAAATATANTTGGTGATGAAGTTGAAATAGGAGATGAAGTTGGTATCTTTGATACAAATGGTGTTGTTGAGACTTGCGACCCTTCTAATGGTTGTACTGATCCTATTTATGGTGAGGTATTAGTTGGTTCTGGTGTTTGGATTGGAGGACAGTTTGAAGTTTCAGCTATAATGTCACAAGATTTATCTGATTTTGGTGGTCCAATACTAAACGGTGCTGTAGATGGAAATAACATTGTAATTCGTTATTGGGATGCAAGTGAAGATAGAGAGCTTGATGTTGATGCAAACTTCACCACTGGTTCTGGAGAATGGGGTGATATTTTCACATCTGTCGTAATTGAACCAATTTATTCAGTTACGCAAGAAGTAGCATTAAATGCATTCATGTTAAACTCTGTTTCATTGAATGTCATTCCTGATGATGCTTCATTAGAAAATGTTTTATCTGATATTCCAGTTCTAATTATGAGTGATGATAACGGAGATTTTTATGCACCATCCTTTGGTGTTAATCAGATTGGTGACTTTGGATTAGAGGGTTACAGTTGCTTTATATCAGGAGCATCAGACTATACAGTTTCTGTAGAGGGTATGCCAGTTGAACAAACAACTCCTCTATTACTCGAAGCATTCAAGGTTAATATATTACCATATCTTCCACAGATGGAGATGTCATCCGATGATGTTTTTGGTGATTACTACGATAACATATTACTAATATCAAATGATATGGGTCAGTTTAACGTCCCATCCTTTGGTGTGTATCAAATCACTACAATGTCACCAGGTGATGGATATGAAGTATTTTTAAGCGGAGCGAGTGATGTTGATTTCAGTTATCCTGGAGCAGGA